>JBCCYR010000246.1:0-4829 GCA_039189355.1 Pseudomonadota bacterium | reverse complement strand
TGAAGATTAATCATTAATCATTTTTGAGGCTTAAGTGAAAACAAAGAGATGTTTCATGTTGAAAGGTAGCTTCCAAACCAAGAGCTTGATTGAACTATTCAGCATTGCCGGGATTATGGCCTTTTTTTTCTGGATGGACCGGAATTTCGGAATCCTGAACTGGATAACCGAAGAGTTTTTCATTACGTTCCCCGGCATCCGTGAATACAGCATGAACCTCGCAGGTGTAGGATTTGTGGGCCTTGTTGTCTACAGCATCATGTTGCGGGTACGAGGTCGTCAGGAACGAATTGCCCGTGCGACTCTTGAAAAATTACTGCAGCAAAAAGACTTCATCGATCCTTCAACCGGATTGTCAAATCGTCTTGGCTTTAAACTTATGTTGGGCGAACTGCGGAAAAGCGAGGTCATGACAAGGAAAGCTATATTGGCTTTTGAGATACGCAATCTTGATTCCATAGCAAGTGTACACGGTGAAAAGACATCGTCACGGATTGAAGCAATATACGGAGAACAGATCGCGCTTCTGTGCCGAGAAAACGATTTTGCCGGTCGCACTGAGAAAGGTCGCTTTTACCTCCTTATCAATTCTGCGGATGAAGATGAGAATAAACATCAGATCGATCGTGTTGTGGATGCTGTGCAGATATTCTCAGACAAAGGCATTTCCGTAGAAGATTTGACGATGAGTATTCATCTAAACTCCGGGGTATTGGACCTCCATTCGCACAAAAAGCTTGCTGAAAAATGGGATGAGGAGGACATCGTTCAACGGCTGGACTTTATGCTGCATTGCTCCCGTTCAAGCGGGCATGAAATATTAGAGACCTATGATGGGCAAATGGAAAAGTCATTGAGCCAACGGGCGCTTGTTGAGTGTGAGCTGTTGGGCGCCATAAGTAGCGGTCAGATAGTGCCGTATTTTCAGCCGTTTATCGATATGAAGACCAACAAGGTCATTGGCCTGGAAATACTCGCACGGTGGGAACATCCCGAGCAGGGCTTTATCCCTCCGGACATATTTGTCCAGATTGCAGAAGAGATAGGTGCCACCAAGGAATTGACCTTATCGATGTTGAGACAGGCCTGTGAGGCCGCGGCGCATTGGCCTGAGGAAATCAAGCTGGCTTTCAATATATCTCCAAATGAGCTTCACAGCGATACAACGATTGACGCCTTTTTCAAGATTTTGAAATCAACGGGCGTTTCTTCCGACCGTATAGAAATAGAAATTACCGAACACGCGTTCATAGAGGAAGTCGGTGAGATCACGGATGCAGTAGCAAAGTTAAAAAACAGTGGTATACAAATATCGATTGATGACTTCGGGACCGGTTATTCAAATCTCAAACACCTAAAATTGCTGCCGTTTGACAAGATCAAAATAGATCAGTCTTTCATCCGTGACATGTCATCCAACACTGAGAGCCGAGCAATCGTCAGGAATGTAATCGCGCTTGGAAAGAGCCTCGGACTACCCACCATTGCTGAGGGCATTGAGCTTGATCAGAACCGTGAACTGCTTCAAGAGCTTGGTTGTTCGGTGGGACAAGGATATTTCTTCGCAAAAGCGCTCCGGGCTGATGATGTGATGAAATTCATTGAGAACTACCAACAGGAAGTCAGTTTCTTGCATCAAGCTGCATAGCTTGAGAGTATTCCCAAGAAATGAGGTTGCAGAATTCAATGTGATGTTGGCCCAGTCACGCTAATTCAAAGTCAGACATTGACCAAGAAAACAATGCAGCAGTGTTTTGGCCGAAGTGTCTGCTTTGTCCCGCTTTCAAGTTATGACCGCTTTGAGCCCAAAGAAGGCTTAGCTATCACTGAGTTTGCATTACTTCAGGTGCGGGCTGTTTTTTATCGCCGGTTCTGGATTGGGTTGACTTACTTGAAATGAGGGAAAACAGCGAACAATCTATGCCTGTTTTACGTTTGGCATAGTACCATAAGAAAGAAGATACAATCATGTTTGCCCCAGTGTAACCGATGGCAGCGGCCATAATGCCAATGGAATTATAAGTCATCAAAATGAACACGACAGCCGCAATCACACTTACGGCGCTGACTTTTAGAGTCATGATGTGAAAGTTGTGTATTGCCAAAACAAGCGGCGCGGGACCAAAAACAGCGCGGATAACCATGGTCATGGAAACAACCAAGAGCAAGGCGACAGACGTTGAAGCTTGCGATGAAAAGAGGCCAAGCAACATACTTCCAAACACAGTGAATATGAACAGGGTAATAGAAGAGTATGCCAGCGAGGCAAGATTCACTTGCCGAAGTTTTTTCTGCAAACCTTCTTTGTTCCCGATAACCGTTTCTTCGGTGATTTCAGGCATCAGCAGTGTATGAATTGTGCGCATACCGAAACCAGCCAATACACGGTAGCGGAAGCAAATGTGCAGAATGGCGATTTCAATCGAGCCAGCCATTATGCTCATAAACAACAGGATAATGTCGATCAGGAAATCCCAAAGTAGCGTAATACCCATCCAGGGAAACGCAGCTCTTCGCCATCGCGGCTTATCAAATTTGCGTTGAACTTCAGGCAGTTTTTGTTGGTATTTGCGGTTTCGCAAAATCGCAAATCCGAGCGTGATCCATATGGAACCTACGAGCAACCAAAGTATCTCTTTTATTGAAACGGCAATGCCTGCTGATAAGAAAACGGTGGCCAGAGACAGAAATATCAAGGGCCGAATGAGAGTCTCGGGAATGAGCCCCGCCACTTGTTCTTTCATGCCGACAAGTACAGCACTGTTAAAGCCCAACGCCGCTGTTGCCGCCGCACCACATAGCGCCGCAATTCCAAGCACGAAGCTTCCTTCAAAAAATGCCAAGGCACCACAAAGGTAGGCTAATACAAATCCCAGGCCCAGCACAGCCAGCAATCCTGTGCCTTGTTTGAACGCGTTGAACGTGAAGCCCTTATGCAATTCTGGCTGCCCCATCTTAGCGTATTCCGCCACAAAGATTGGGGCAACGGAAGTGAAGCCGGCAGAAATCAAAACAGCTGTGACACTGACGAGCGAGACAAAAATCGCATAGGTGGAAAGTGCTTCAATGCCCAAATAGTTAACAATGAGCAAGTTTACTCCAAACAGTGCCGCCGCCCCAGAAGCTCTGGCAGCGACCAACAGCCCAAAGTGTATGAGTTTCTGTAATCGCATTGCTCCAACCAGTTACTTTCTTTGCCACAAAGCATGCATTGAACGTTTTAAGGAGGACGCAATTGATCTGGCACGAAACGCTGAGAAACCGACTAGTTTTGCAGAAAGGTTTCTCGAGAAATGATAGCGCGGTGGCGCCGTCATGATCTCCCCACTCTTTCCGACAAACCCCTTCTTGAATTGGTGCAAACCTTGGTCGAGATCGTTGCCGCCAAGGTCATACCACTGGATATCTTCTTGTTGGCAAAGGTGCTCCGCCATCCACCAGTGCATGGCGTAGCCGGCCTTGAGCCTCAATGCACGTTCGTCTGTCGCCCCAAACATGTAGCTGGCCACACTGCCACTGACATGAAACACCCCTCCAGCTGTTACGCGACCTTCGTGATATGCCAGAGCGATCAATGGTCTTGTTGCTGCCGGGCTGTTGTACACAATTTCCTCAAGGGCATCTATTGCGGATGCATCCAGGAACTTCTTGCGCTCGATCATTTGCTTATAGAGATCTAGAAACTCTTCCAAACCTTCGCGCGCGTCTACCAGTTTGATCTCAAGATCATTTTTGAACGCTTTGCGCATGTTGTAACGCCACTTTTGGTCAAGGCTCGCCTTCAACATCTCCGAATCTTGTCCTACATTGACGATGTAACGTTCAGGCGCAGGTAAGCCCTCACCTATCGTGAATCCCATTGCAAGGAGTGAACTTTCACATTTCTCAGAAACTTCCGGTTTGGCATAGGGCATAATTGTCAGGTTAAATTTTCGTTTGACGCAGTATTCCTGTTTTAGACAATCAACGACTGTACAATAGTCATGAACCGAAAATACCTGCCCTTTCACATGACACAGAGGTCCCCATTTTAGGATTGCGATACCAGTGTTTGTGAAAGGAACAGACTTCACAATCACCGCCGCCCCGCCGATCAGTTTTGAGCCATCTCTAATGACTGCGAACTCCATGTTTTCCTCGCCCCAGTGCCCGGTATTAAAGCTACCCATTTGCTCAGCGATCAGATCTGCAAACTGACTGGCAATCTCATCCCACTGACGAGTTGATACTAACTCGAGTTGCCCAGAATTCCTTCCGATGCCCGAATCTGACTTAGCTTTGCTGCCGCCAATCTTAATCGGGGCAAAGTAATCTGCTGAGTTCAGTTTTGTGAGTGTGGATGTCATGAGAAGCTCCGTTCTTTGCTGGAGTAAATTGTGTTTTCGCCTGGATGATTAACGGGTGATCGCCAACGTGCGATCCGTGGGACCAGTGCCCACATTCCCTTAATTGCCGGATAGGGGTCCTGATAGCTGAACACCATATGCAAATCAGCTTTCAAGGAGGCAAAGATGGCGCGTATGACCCAGCCAATTAGCGAGGAAACACCAATCTCCCGTCGGATGAATGAAACCTTTGCGCCCATGAGGTCACCAGTAAGCCAGCAATATCGCAAGCCTTCCGGTGCCGTGATTACATCAGGACTGACTTTATTGTATACGTTCCGCTCAAAGTTAAACCAACCAAGTTGAAGTCCGGCCAGTTCTGGCAATGCATGATTGCCGGCGATTCTCGGATTTATTTCTAGAAATGAAGTCTTGCCAGACTCCTTATCAACTAGGAACTGTGCACATCCAATTCCTGTATAGTCCAATGCATCCAGCAGCTTT
>JBCCYR010000245.1:0-4832 GCA_039189355.1 Pseudomonadota bacterium | reverse complement strand
CGAACCATGGCTGTGTCAGTTGTATTCGTATTTCTGTGCGCAATACTGTTCACAAGCCGGAGAAACGCTTCCAGCACGAATGGCCAAACCAACTTAGATACGTTCGACTGAATCCGTTCCCTGGCTGTTTGAAGTCACACTGGTGGGCAGCCTTTCTTTAGATAGAATCGAGCTTTGATGAGTTTGTTCTCGCTCAGCAAGTTTATTGGACGAGGCGAGTGAAATCGATCCTTTTGATGATTTCAAGATAGCATCACGAATAGAGAGTCCGGTTACACCAACACCAACGGTGCAAAATACTCTAGCCTGGTGAAACCTGCTGAAATGAAAATTTATGTTGTGTGACCTCTTCAAAGTCACCGGGTCGCATTCTGGTCATCTCGTTCCGACATCCTCGTTTTGCTGGGGTTAAAATTCGGAGCTTCGCATGACCCAGGCATTCAGGAAAAACATATTCGGAACACCGGTTGATCTTCTTACCTCGCAGCAGACTTTGAGCGTTATCGAGAATACCATTAATCAGCGTAGAAGATTACAGCATGGCTTGGTCAATGTTGCGAAAATCATCAAGATGCGGAAAGACGAGGATATTTTCCGTTATGTCTCGGAAAGCGATCTCATAAACATAGACGGTGCCGGGGTGGTCTATGGCGCGAGGCTGCTTGGTCACAAGGTTCCTGAACGGGTTGCTGGTATTGATTTGATGAGTGATGTTCTGGTGCTCAGTGAACGCAAGGGCTTCCGGCCCTACTTTCTGGGTGCACGGCAGGAAGTCATGCAGAAGTTTATCCGCAGGATTAAACAAAAGCATCCACGCTTGGAAATTGCCGGTTGGCGAAACGGTTATTTTACCGAGCAGGAAGAGCCGGAGATCGTCAATGAAATTGCTCACGCGAATGCTGACTGTTTGTTCATCGGCATGACAACGCCGAAAAAAGAACGGATGCTTCATCAATATCGCGACCGTTTCAATGTGCCGTTTCAAATGGGTGTTGGTGGCTCATTTGACGTACTTGCTGGTGTGACGAAGCGCGCACCAGAACTTTGGCAGAAAGCAGGATGCGAATGGCTTTTCCGAATGTTGCAGGAGCCGCGCCGGATGACCGGCCGTTACATGTCTACCAATTTTGCCTTCGCTAAGCTTGTTCTCAGGGAAATGTATTCAAGGCAAAGAGAAGTAAAATCATGACCACATACTGTGCCGTTCAGTTCAATAGGCACGCTTGTCTATGAAACCGCATTTCAGCGTGCGGAGCAGTATCTTGAAATCAAGCCACAATGACCAGTTATCAATGTATTCGATGTCATAATCGACGCGTTTTTTCATCAGTTCCGGCTCGCGGGTTTCGCCGCGGTAACCGTTTACCTGAGCCCATCCGGTTATTCCGGGTTTGATTTTGTGGCGGGTATCGTAGTCACCGATCAGCTTGGAGTAGTGGGCATTGTGCGCAAGTGCATGCGGTCTGGGGCCAACCACGGACATCTCGCCCTGTAATACGTTTATGAGTTGCGGCAATTCATCAAGGCTTGTTTTGCGAA
This sequence comes from Pseudomonadota bacterium, assembly GCA_039189355.1. Lineage (GTDB taxonomy): Bacteria > Pseudomonadota > Alphaproteobacteria > Rhizobiales > Rhizobiaceae > JAALLB01. Next base: position 3,293 of record JBCCYR010000245.1, on the reverse strand, counting down.
GGATGTTTCCAACGCGTGTGATGCGCTTGTCTTCCCGTTCAGCCTGTTTGACATGATCGCCATCCTCCCAGACATTCATGGTGCGGAATTTAAACACGTTTATTGTCTGGTGATTGAAACCATGCCGCCGTTGTCTGAAAAAAATCGGTCCAGATCCTTCCATGCGGATCGCAATCGCAATTGCGGCAAGCACCGGGGTAAAAAGCATCAGGGCTGTGATGGCAACCGTAACGTCCTCAATGCGTTTCAACACATAGTTCCATTCCTTGATCGGTTTTGGCTTTAGCATGAGAACGTCGGCATCCGGGAAATGCATCACACTTTTCGGTCTCATCCCCGTTTCGCTGAAGTCCACGTAAAGTGACAGTTCGACAGGCAGGGATTGCAGTTCCCGGATGCAGGACTGAATCTCGCTGCCGCGTTCAAGAGGGAGGGCAACAACCACATGATCAAGCTTGTTGTCCTGGCCGTATTGTATCAGTTGCTGCAAGTTGCCTGCTGATTCTTCCCCCAGTTCGCTGGAGAAAATGCCGGCAAAGCTAAAAGGTGAGTATCTCCCGCAAATTTTTTCCGCAATGGTTCTTGCGGTACTTTCGTCGCCAAAGATCGCTACCGTTTCGCTCAGTTTTCCGTTTCGCATCATCTGGTTTGTGATCAAACGAAAGACGGCACGGTTTGTGGTCAACAGAATGACCATGAATGACCAAGACATCAGTGCCCAGCCCCGGGAATACAGATGGGCAATCTTGAACAGATAGGCGCAAACGATTATCCCGGTAAAAACCAGCGTGATTGACAAAAGCACTTTCAGGAGTAGCCCCATATGTGGATGGGTCGCATCGTTGAAACTGTATGACTTGTGAAAATGCAAGACCAGATAATTTATCGATGCCAACACAAGTCCGATTGTAATGTACCGGGCAATATCGGTTTCTTCTCCAAGCAATTGAACCTGATAAACCAAATGGGCTCCGAGGGCACCTGAAACGATTGCCATGAAGTCGGCACCCTTGAGGCAATCAACCATCCATTGCCGTGAAAGCATAAGTCTCGCTGTTGGGGTCTGGGTAGGTATGGAATGGGCTTTTGCCAACATGAGGCTCTCCTCGTTTCGATTGTTGCTGCTGCCCCATGCCCTTTCAAACGACGACTAACGATGCTTTTTTGCTAGTAAAATCTGCTGGAATATTCTGTGTAACTGCGCAGCTTCTTGAAGTTCACACGATTAAGGACAACGCCAATTCGCGTTTCATTCTTGTTGCGTATTGTGTCGATGACGGTGCGTGCGTATTTCGCTGAAGTGCTTCCCCATCGTGTAACGAAGATCAGCCGGTTCGCCAGTTTTGCCAAACTTACGGTTTCCATCCCATCTGCTACCGGAGGACAATCAATAACAATCACCTCAAAGACCTGTTTCAATTGTTTGATGAGTTGCTGCATCTGCTCGGATGCTATCATTTCATGCGCATCGAAAGTCCCCTGGCCAGCGGATAATGCATACAGATTTGGTTCGTTCGAAATCTGCTTGAGGTAAGTGCTGATCTTGGGATCAGAAGACTTGAGCAATTGCACAACACCGTCATCATCACTCGCAAAGCCAAGACGCTTCGAAGCCGAAGCAGCCTGAATATCAACATCAATCAACAGGGTTTTGGCACCGTGTAACGCCGAGTAGTTGGCAATTGCCATGGCCAGTGTGGTCTTTCCGTCATTTGGATCGCAGGAAGTGACAAGCAACACGCTTTGGGAGTTTGAACTGCCGCAACCTGATGGCAGGTCAAGGTTAAACACAATGTTTCTGACGGATTGCATAAACTTCGAGAAGCGGCTATCCGCGAGGCTACTCGTTCCTCCTGAGTTTAACTGTCTGAATGTGGATTGCGGCACATCCGGCACAAGAGCTAGGCAGCCGCAACCCATGTTTGTCGATATGTCTTCCGATGTCCGGATAGTATCATCAAGATGTTCCCTGAGAAGGCTGAGGGTAATGCCGCCGCCTGCTCCCACAAAAAGAGCGATCATGAGAACCCACGATTTTCTGGGATAACTTGGGTGGGATGGAACAAGGGCTTCTGAAACAATTCTGGAATCAGGTGATTGCAGGCTCTGTTGTTCTGTCGCTTCCTTGTATCTTGTCAGAAAACTTTCATAAAGATCCCGGCTGGTATCTGCCTCCCGTTCGAGTTCACGCAAGCGTATTGCCGAGCGTTCCCTTTGATTGGCTGCACTTGCAAAGTGTTCAAACTCGCTTTCAAGTGTCTCTTTTCTAGACAGGGCAAGTTCGTAGTCTTTTTGAAGTTCGCTGCTTGGGCTTCTGCGTTCCAGCGCAAGTTTGCGTTCGACAACTTCAGCGCGTGCTGCAATAAGCTGCTTATTGATTTCCTCCAGCTGTTTGTCAAAGGGGTTTTCCTCACCAGAAATTGTAAGCAGGTCATTGCCTGCCCTGAAGCCCTCTACCTCGAATTCAGCTCTTTGGACATCCTTTCTTAAGACAGTGAGGCGATTGCTCAGCCATTCGGTAGCGCGTGTTGTGGAAGCGTATTTCGCATCCAGCTGATCGTCCAGATAAGCCTTTGCAATTTCATTTGCTATAAGGGTCGCCTTTGCCGGGTCCTTTGAGCTGAAAGATATGTCAATGACATAGGTGAGGCCACGCCGCTTGACGTTGAGATTCTTGCTAGCTCCATTCGTTGCCTGCATGAATTTGGGGTTTTGCAAGGAAGCCGCAGTTGTTTCTTCACTGGCTTGAATGAGATTCGTCAATGCTGACTTTATTAAGGAGAAGAGGCTTGGGTCGCTGGCAAACTCATCATCGTTTTCCAGGTTGAGTTTGGAAACAACCCGGCTAATGACCGAGACGGAACGAATAAGCTCAACTTCGCTGTCAACAACAGGAGAGTCCAGCCCGGGGGTTGCGGAGATCACTTTTTCAGCTTCCAGAATCTGTTCCTGGCGTGGATCAATCAGGATCATCACACTTGCGGTATATTTTTCGGGTGTGAAAACCAGAAACAGTATTGCAGAAACAACGGCTGCCAGAATGCACAAAACAATCAGAACGAGATTTCTTCGAAAAATCGAAATGGCCGTTCGGACATCAAAGCTGTCGGACACATGGTCCGGATTGGCGACACTCATTTACCGATCCCACCCAAAACTCTCTTTGACAACCGCATTTCAGCACTCTGCCTAGAATGCCAATGTTAAGATCAGCCCTGTGATTAAGAACCGCGAATTGAATGCTGCGAGACCTGCCCCGGTGAGAAATCAAAACCTGCAAATGTGCCAAAATT
>JBCCYR010000244.1:0-4837 GCA_039189355.1 Pseudomonadota bacterium | reverse complement strand
CCGCGTATTTTTCCGTCATGTGCCTCGGATTTTGCCCAGACGACAAACACATCAGCAAACGGGGAGTTTGAAATCCACATTTTCGAACCGTTCAACACATACCCGCCATCGGTTTTCCTGGCGGTCGTTTTCATGCCTGCCGGATCTGAACCCGCATCCGGTTCCGTCAGACCAAAACAGCCGATGAATTCACCGGATGCCAGTTTGGGAAGATACTTCATCCGCTGGTTTTCATTGCCGTACGCGTAGATGGGATACATCACGAGTGAGGATTGTACACTCATCATCGAACGGTAGCCGGAATCAATCCGCTCGACTTCGCGAGCCACCAGACCGTACGAAACATAGGAAGAGCCAATGCCTCCATACGCTTCAGGCACGGTTACGCCAAGCAATCCAACCTCTCCCATTTTCGGGAAAAGTTCCGGAGCAGAGGTTTCATTGAGATAGGCGTCTGTTACGCGTGGCAGAAGTTCGTTGTCCGCAAAGGCTTTTGCAGAATCCCGGATCATCCGCTCCTCTTCGCTCAACTGGTCTTCGAGCAGAAACGGGTCTTCCCAGGAAAACTTGCCCAGCGACGGATTGCTTTTTGCTTCAAGCGGTTTTGCGGCTTCAGCCATGATCAAGGGCTCCTGCTTTCATTCCAAATCTTACAGATTATCCTTAAACCTGCCAGCAAAAGTGTCAAATGAGAACTGACGGCAACCATGTCGCAAGCGGCGGAAAAAGATACAGGAACACGAGCAAAAGTAGCTGGATACAGATAAACGGCACAACCGCCCTGTAAAGTTCAATGGTTCTGATCTCGGCCACTGATTTATAGTAGAAAAGGCTGATGCCCATGGGCGGTGTGAGAAACGATATCTGCAAATTGACCACCATCAGGACCGCAAACCAAACCGGATCAATGCCGAGGGCAAACAGAACCGGCGCCACGATTGGTACGACAACATAGGTAATCTCAACGAATTCGAGCAAAAATCCCAGCAAAAACACAACAAGCATGACAAGCAGCAAGGCCCAGTGCCCACCTTCGGGAAGTTGCGAGAACATCAAGGCGACCCAGACATCTCCCTCAAATCCGCGCAGAACCAGCGAGAAAACGGAAGCAGCAACAATGATACCGAAAATGACACCGGTAAGTTCAACAGACTCTTTGAGCGCAGGCACAACCTTGTCTGGCTTTGCAAGCAGGGCAAAACTACCGGCAATCAGGACACCGACAGCCGAGGCTTCGGTTGCCGTAACAAATCCTAACAAGATGGAAGCGGGTACCAGGAAAAGGGAAAGGATCACAAGCCTGCCGGGCCAGTCTGTTGTTACCGGAACACCGTCTTTGCCGTTCGGGGTGTCCGGTACACGCGCTCCACCTGGAATTGAGCTTGCGTAAACGGCGTAAGCGGCAGCCAGACAAAGCCCCGGTATCAAGGCACCTGCAAAAAGATGCCCCACACTGATCGGGTCCGGTGCAAAATTGCCATTGGCAAGTTGGTTGGCGACATGCGCTCCTGAAATCTGGTCACTCAGCAGAATAAGCGCGATGGATGGCGGTATGATCTGGCCAAGCGAGCCAGAAGCCGTAATAAGGCCTGCACAAAAGCGCTCGCTGAATTGAAATCTCTGCATTGCCGGAAGTGCAATGGCTCCAAGCATTGTTATGGTTGCGCCTACAATGCCACTGGCACAGGCGATCGCCACACTCACACCAATGACTGTGAAAGAGAGAGCTTTGGGGCTTTGACCAAAAAGACCGGTAAACGCAAAAAGGCCCCGCTTCGCCAGCCCGGAATGTTCAAGCAACTTGCCCATCAAAATAAACAGGGGAACCGCATAAAGAATCTGATTGCCCATGATCCCGAAAACACGGGGGGGTATCGCCGACAGCAAAGAGAAGTCAAAAACACCCGCCAGCGAGCCAGCAATTGCAGCAAGGATGGGAACTCCAAGAAGAACAAAGATTACAGGAATACCCGATGCTATCCCCGCAAAAACTGCTGTTACCATTATGAAAAGCAGAACCGCCTGCATTAGCTACTCTTGTCCTGCAGAGAGAACATTTTCCCGAACACCAAAACAACCATCAGCACTGCAGCAAAAGGGAACAGGGTCTTGAGCAAGAACAATCCGCCCAAACCATTGGGTTCAGCCGAACCCTCAAGACTTTGCCAGGAAGACAAAACATCCGGAACTGAAAGGAAAACCAGCAGCCCAAACGGGAAAAACACCAACAAGATCAACCAAAACTGGCGGTATCTTTCGCCAATGGAACGATTTTTGGCAATATCGAACACTTCGACTTTTACATGACGCTCAGACCAGAATGCGGCCGCAATGGAAAAGAGTATCAATGCGCCGAACGCATAATGCTGGAGATCGTCAATTTTTACTGAGCCGGTAGAAAACCCGTAGCGCAGAAATGCAGCCGAAATGACTGTGGCAAACAACAGTACCAGCAAACAACTGCTGAAAATTAACAGCACTCTCATTAAACGGGCGACAACCATCATCAGCTTTTCACGCCTTGCTCGACATCAGGCACAATGCCTGAAAATGGGGACAGTGAAAACTGCTACACCAAATCAGGGATGGAAGAAACAGGACTGAAAGCGCTAGCTGGCCAACGATGAAACCAGAACCGGAGGTTTCTTGTTTTCAGGTATCGTATCCGGTTTGTTGAATATGAAACGTCTTTCCGTGAAACTCGATTCAAAAATCGGATACCTTCTGGCAATCTTGTTGCGAACCTTCGGAACATCCACGCACATGATCGCAATAGGTTTCTGAAGCGACGGATAAGGCCTCGGCTCACTCAAAATTTCCGCCCTGAACACCCGTCTGTAAAATGCCATATGTTCTTTTCGAACAGTGGCAAGACAATAATCAGCGTTATAATAATCAACAGCCATGAATGCCGCACGAAGTGTGAAATAAGGTAGTTCGGGATATTCAGCAGCGAATTCAGGGCTCGCCACAAAACGGGTTGGGTCAATGATTGTGCAGCCTTGCTCGAACACCATGGGACCGACAATATCCGGGAATACATCCAGTGCCGGACCCTTTGGATGCTCTGGCGAGATAACATGCACCCGGACTGAACTGACCAATTGCTCGTCAATGGAAAGACTGAAAATCCAGCAGTTTTCCAGATCATCATAATCATCATGAAACATCATGGACGGATGGGGCTTGATCGCTTCTTCCCGGATATAGGCATCGTAGCGAAGCCTGTAAATAATGGATCTGTCTTCTTCCGAGTGTGCAATTTTGTAGTCAACTTTCTGGAGATAACCCAAAAGTTTCTCCGCAAAGTTAGACCCGTTTGAGTCTATATACATATTGTTGTGCCCCTGAAACGTATAAACTCGTTCATCATTCTAGGTTAATGATATATTAACACAAGTAAAGCCCTGCTGGCTTTTGGTTAACGAAATATGTCCAAACATAGTTAATACAATATTTCGTCCAAAAGCTTGTCAGCGGCAGTGAGGTTTTTCTCCAACTGCATATCCGGTTCTAAATGAAGTGAAGAACGCCATTTTACGGTAGTTGAACTAAAGGGTTTGACCTTCAGCCGCTCCAGGCAGTTGATCTTGCGCCTTGCCCAAGAGGGTGCGTATGTCATGCGCAGGAAGTGGTCGGGAGAAAAGAAAACCCTGCACTTCATCTATCTTGATTGTTCGCGAAATCTGGCTGAGTTGCTCTTCCGTCTCGATGCCTTCGAGAACAACATTCAGACCAAGGCTCTTGGTCAACTCAACGACACCCTTGAGGAGCATGTAAGACCTTGAATCAGCAATACCATTTTTGATGAAAGACCTGTCGATCTTTACCTTATCGAGCGGTAATTGGTGAAGGTAGCTGAGGCTTGAAAATCCAGTCCCAAAATCATCAAGGGAAATCTTGACACCAAGGTCAGACAACTGATTTAGCGTGAAAATTGCATCATCAAAGCTCTTCAGCATTACCGTTTCAGTAACTTCGACTTCCAGACGGTGAGGCTCCAGTCCGATTTCGTCAAGCAATCTCGAAATCGTCGAAAAAACATCCGATCGCACAAATTGTACGGAAGACACATTCACAGCCACCCGTACATTCTTGGGCCATGACGCACATTGCAGCATTGCATTACGCAAAACATATTCGCCAAGCTTTTCTATAAAACCGGATTCTTCTGCAATCTTGATAAACGATTCAGGAGAAACATCCCCGTAGGATGGGTGATTCCAACGCACCAGGGCTTCACATGTATTAATGCCACACGTTTTGAGATTGACGAGTGGCTGGAAATGCACTTCCAGGGTTTCCTCTTCAAGCGCTCTTTTCAGGTCGATCTCGAGTTCACGCCGCAGCTTGATCGTGTCACCCAATTCTTCTGAATAGAAGGTATAAGTGCCACGCCCCCTGGCTTTGGCATCATACAGCGCAACATCCGTATGCTGCAGCAAATCCTCTGCAGTTTTACCGTCATTCGGAGCACAGGAAATACCGATACTGGCCCCAATTGTGATAGAATGGTGGTCAACTTCCACAGGCCTGTTTAACTGCTGAATCATGACCTCGGCAATTTGGGAACATTTGTTGATATCCGCCATTCCAGGCACAACTACAACGAACTCGTCACCTCCAAAACGGCAGATCAAATCCCGGGATTTGAGGATAACGTTAAGCCGTCCCGCAATAACTTTCAGCAATTTGTCACCGACCGCATGGCCCAGTGTGTCATTAACTTCCTTGAATTTGTCGAGATCAATGAAAAACATCGAACAGGGTTGCAACTGTCCGTTCTTTATCAAGGTACGGTTGATTTCCGATATAAAAAACCGCCTGTTTGGCAACT
>JBCCYR010000243.1:0-4856 GCA_039189355.1 Pseudomonadota bacterium | reverse complement strand
GTGTGTCCTGATGAATGATATCTGCCATTTCATCCATCGAAACAAACTCATACCCTGAAAGTTTGAGGCGCAGAATAGCCGCATCGAGAAATTCCGGGGAAACGGACAAGTGTGCATTGGGGGCAAAATCTGAAGCAGCCTCATTCCGCACATGATGCAACATCAGGAAGGAACCGATGCCTAGTGTAACAGGTGCGCATACAGATTGGACGCCACTGTAATAAAAGCTGTTAAGGATGGTTTTCAGAAGCATTTGAAAAGGTTCCGGCGTTCCCGTACAAAATATCTTTACACACTGTTTCTTTAGAAACTCTTGATAATCAGGGAACCAAACGATCTTCTAAAGGACAAAACTCTCGGTCATGAACGTGCTTGCGTCGCCTTCAAACTTTCCGGCAGGAGATATAATGCAAGATCTGCAAGTTGATCTTGTAGACGATATTTCCCTGCTTAAAAGTGAGTGGGAAGACATGCAGGCTGAGGGCACGAGTTTCATTTGCCAGAATTACGACTGGGTCCGGATAGCTTATGAGACTTTTGACTCCAGCCATCGCCCGGTAATCATTACCGGACGTAATTCGGACGGCATTCAGTTCATTCTGCCACTGGTTCTGGTAACGGGAATGCCATCCAGGTTGCGATGGCCCGGTGGCAATCATGTCAATCTCGGCACCGGTCTGTTTTCCCGGAAATTCCTGGAAGAGCCTGGTCACGGAACAATGCGCTTCGTCTTTGAGCAGATTGGCAAAAAACTGCCGGGCATTATTGTTCTGCACCTGAAGAACCAGCCGCAAAAGCTGCTTGGTTATCCTAACCCGTTGCTTGAATTACCGCACCAGCCCAATCCAAATCCACTTTATGTGATGGACTTGAAACCGGGCTTCGAAGCCATTCTTGACATGGGAAACGGCAAGAGGAAGCGCAAGATTTTCCGCAGGCAACATCGTGTTGCTGAAAGCCTGGGGGGGTACGAGCTGGTCACCCCCACAGACAAAGATGAAATTTCGTCAATCATGGACGAGTTTTTTGCAATGAAGTCAGAACGATTTGCAGAACTTGGCATTCCGGATGCATTTGGGGATACCGAGGCAAGAGAATTCTTGTCGGCGCTCGCCGGAGAACCTGAAAAGAATGGCACCCAGTTGCTGCGCCTCATGGCGCTGAAAGTCGACGGAAAGATGCGTGCAATGTATGGCAGCGGAATACTGCCAGGCTATTGCCAGGCATGCATCAATGCTGTTGCCTATGATGATTTCGCCGAAGAAAGTCCCGGCGAGATGATCATGTATCTAATGGTCGATCACCTGATAAACGAAGGCTTTGAATATCTTGATCTTGGTGTTGGGCATGAACGCTATAAAATCTCGTGGTGCAAAAAATCCCACCAGATCATGGATACGATTTATCCCCTGTCCTATGGGGCTATACCTTTCAGCCAATATCTCAGGTCTGAAACCAGGATGAAAGAAATAATCAAAGGCAATCACACACTCTGGGAAAACTTCAAGAAAGTCCGAAAACTCAAAGGGCGTATCTGAGTTTGTGTAATCCGTCAGTTTGTTTTCAAGTAACTGCTGCTTCGGCGATCAACTGATCCTGCTCATCAGGATTTATCTGAAGAACATCTTCATATCCATCCGCCTTGAGTGCATTTTCCAGGATATTGCAGTCAACAGGATTGGCATCGATACAACTGACAATGGCAACGGTGCCTTCAGTCGCAACCACGTTCATGTCTGAAATTGCCGCATCCCCACAGTCGAGAATGCAAAAGTCATATGACTGGGCAATTGCATCCACAAGATCGGATATGATTTCCGCTTCCGGCAACGGTTGACCTGAGAACAACGAACCAGCCGGCATAACGTGCGCATCGGAATGCATATCCTTGAAGATTGCCCTGTCAGCCGTTACGGAACCTGTTATCAGATTGAAGAATCCCGGATAATTGGCGGTTCCCAGCATCTCAGCAGAAATTGAATTGTCCTCGTTGAATTCTATCACAATCACGGACCTATCTTTCGCAGCAAGATGTCTTGCCAATATCCATGAGGTGCTGGAACTTACATGCCCTTCAGGACAGCATGTTACTATTCGTGCACCCTCGAGGTCAGCCAGGGCAGCGGCGGCGTACCTGATTGCCAATGCAGCCGAATTCTTTGACATCCCTGCGACTTTTGCAGCAGCCGGCATTGCAACAGTAATTTCCGGACTTGTTGCCTCTGCCACCTCTTGTGGGGGTGCTACAGGCTTCTGTTCGATTACGCTGTCAGTTAGCTCTGATTCAAACTCTGCTTCCGCGCCGCCGTCTTCCGACAACAGTTCCGGAATTTCAGGTTCCTCACGGGAATTATTATCAAAATTCGAAACTGGCTGCGCACCCGCTGCTGTAAGCAGACTGCCAGCAATGACGCATAGTGCCGTCAATATCATCGCAGCGACCGCTCCGGCAGCTGTAAATGGGCCAACTTTCGGGAAGTACGGTTCGATAGCCATGGAAGCGGGAGAGATGATTTCTGCGTCAGTTTGAGAAAGCCCGGCCCTGCTTTTCGCTTCCAGGGACCGGCTTTTATATTCCGCAAGCAGGTTTCGCGCCGTTTCTGCCTCACGCTCCCGGGCACGAAGTTCGACCAGCTTTTCATCTACTCTGGCAGCTTCCGACTTGAGGCGAATGATTTCCTTGGCAAGATCCGCTTCAGCCTCGCGGATAGATGCGACATTGCCTTCGAGGCTGTTTACTACATTCTCCGCTGCTCCCCTTATTTGACGTTGCAGGTTTGCCAATTGAGAGTTTAAGGACTTCATTCTCGGATGGTTTGGCAGAAGCGTTACCGACAGATCAGAAATCTGCGAGCGCAACGCTACCTCACGTTCGCGGAGGCGCTGAACAAGGTTTGATTCAACCACGTCCGGAATCACATCAAGGGAGGAACCGTTTTGAAGCGCACTTCTAATGGCTGCCACTTTTGCCTGGGCTGAAGATCTTTGTGCCTTCAGGCGAGAAAGTTCGGTTGAAATCTGGGACAATTGCTGTGTTGCGAGCAATGCATCGTTGTCATTTGACCGCAACAAATCCTCGCTGGCCCGGAAATTGGCAACGGCAGCTTCTTTCTCACTTACAGCGGTTTCCAGCTCAGTGATACGGGGGTCGAGCCATTCTGTTGCACTTTGCTGACTGGTAAGACGCGCATCACGTTTGAAACCAATATACTTTTCAGAAAGTGCTGAAACGATTTTCTGGGCAAGTTCCGGATCGTGTGCCCAGAATTCGATTACAATGACACGTGATTGCTCTACTGCATATACGGTAAGGCGCTCCTTGAACTTCTTGAGAACCTGATTGCGGATATCACTGGCCGATTTTGATGATTGTCCAAGCATCGCAAAGACAAGATCAAGAAAGCCAGGTTCTTTACCCTCACCAGTAAACTCCGCGTTATCAACGAGTCCCATCTCATCAATAACTTCAAGTGCAAGATTGTTGGAGTTCGCGATCTCAACTTCACTGCGGACAGCTTGCTCATCCAGTTGGCGTTGACTGCTTTGGGAATTTGCATCTGACGTGGCCCTTGTGAAAGCCGTATTGCCGTCCTTGATCAGGATGCGGGCGTTCGATCCGTACTTTGGATCGAGGGACGACAGAAGAAAAAACAGTCCAACACCAGTCAAAACTGTGACCAGCGCGATCAGCCACCACTTTCTTTTAAGCGCAGCAAAGACGCCCACAACATCGATGTCGTCATCCCTTGTCAGTACTTCAGGGCCAGACATTCAAGCACACTCCCAACATATTACACATCCCTTCAAACGGGATAACGGACGGGAAGATAACTGGTTTACTACCCGAACCTTAACTCTCAACGAAATATGAATGAACTTGGTAACCAATGCGTTAAGGAAACAGCTCACATTTTGATAAGTGCATAAACAACAATTGGATGAGCGCTTCGCTTTACGTGATATTAACCATAACAAGGCCTTAATACACGCAAGTTATCTGACCGTTCGCGGTTTCGGAACAGAGAGTTGCGAGTATGCGTAGTATTAAAATTAGCAGGATGTTCTGCCTTTTTCTGGTTTTGGTTTTGTCCGCTTGTGCAGCGTACAAGCCGCTAAACCCTGCTTTTCATAAAGTGCTTCAGGAGCCTTACACTCTGGATGCAGGTGACGAAATCCGGGTAACAGTCTTCAGCCAGGAAGAACTCACCAACACTTACATGGTGGACAAAGCAGGCTACCTTGCCTTCCCTCTTGTCGGTTCTGTTGCAGCGCGTGGCAAAACCCCCAAGCAACTGGAAGACTCAATCGCATCTGGCCTTCGCAACGGCTTCCTGCGCGATCCTGATGTATCTGTCGAAGTCTCGACTTATCGCCCGTTCTTCATCATGGGTGAAGTGGGAACCGCAGGCCAGTATACGTATGTTCCCGGAATGACGGTGCAAAACGCTATTGCAATCGCCGGCGGCTTCAGTCCGCGAGCGGAACAGATTGATGTTGACATCACCCGCAATGTGAACGGCGATATCATGACCGGGCGTGTACCGATCAGCGACCCAATCCTGCCTGGCGACACTATCTTCCTCCGCGAACGCCTCTTCTAGCGAGGATCTTTGCCATGAAGATCATCCATTTCTTCCGCTCTCCGGTCGGTGGCATCTTCAGACATGTCCGGGATCTTCTGTCAGAACAAAATGCAGCCGGACATGAAGTGGGAATCATTTGTGATTCAAACACGGGTGGTGCGTATGAGGACAAACTTTTTATCTTGAGCGCCGCGAATAGTTGAGCAAGTCATAACGATCTGTTGTGGTGCAATGTTGGTTTCAATCCATTGTTGGATAGGGTCTCCGAACACG
>JBCCYR010000242.1:0-4859 GCA_039189355.1 Pseudomonadota bacterium | reverse complement strand
GATTTGCCTAGTAGAGTTCGATGGCGTTGAAAAAGCGAAAAACCTATTTGAGTTACTTGTTAAGATAAAAATCTGTAATCCAGAATTGATAGAAGTGTCATACGAGCATAAAGGACCAGAAGTCCTGAAGCCTCGATATCCACGGTTAGTTGAAACCATTGATTGGACGGAAAAGAAATCTCACTATGATAATCTATTGAAAGAATGGCCGGATCTTCTTCGTTAATTTCACAGCAGATTTGTTTGTTACCCCGAGTTTTGAAAAAACATTAGTTTGTTTAGTCCTGAATTCTAGATTTGGTTGAAGAATTCGAGTGTCTGCTTTAGGCTCAAAGTAAACCTTTAATGAAAGTTCACCCGGCACACGAGTGATATCTGCCCTGCGGATTGAAGCGGCAGGAAAATCGATCTTCAATTGTCCTAGAATTCTTCCGGAACATATCCAAACCGCCCCATTTGGGCTTGGTGTGCAGAAACAATTCTTCTTACCTGATCCTTGCTCAGTTCATCCCGCCATTGACCGGATTTACCCGACCGGAAGAACTTTTTTGCTTCCTTCGGTTTTTCATTGAAACCCAACTGGTCCTCCTGTTTGCTGAGGGCTTCGAAAGAGGACAACTCTATTGCCTTTTCAACCTGTTCCCTCGTTGCTTGCAATCGGAGGTGACTGGCTAATGCGCCAAATGCCTTTAATGGATCATCCAGCATGTCTTCGTATCGCATGACCAGAATGGTTCTGTGCGGTTTCCGGGTCCAGCTTTCCACATGCTGCGACCAGGAACCGTAGACTTCATAAACCGCCTTTTCACTTATTGGGGTTTCCGCATCTTTCAGGGCCATTTGTTCAATCGCCTCGTCGATCGTGCCATTCATGTGATGGCTGAACGAGATCGCCACATCAAGCGGATTCCTGATGATGTAAATCGCACCCGCAGTGACATCAAAATTGATGGTCGGTTGTTTCCTGTCCATCACAAGCGCGTGGTGGGTTTTAACAAAAGCCAGCCCGCCTGCATTTTCCATGATGTTTTCCTGCACGGTATGCCTGACTGCGGCAATTTCCTCGCGACTGCACCGGTCGACGGGACGACCGATGATTGCTTCATAGGGCTTTGCAGCAATCTCCCAGGTTGAGCGCAGGCCCATAGCATTGATGCTGTGGGCTTTACCGTCTTCACCGGAAATGACGTTGAGCAGATTGTGCAAAAAATTCCGTGTCCAAGTATTTCCCGACTTCGGATAGGAAGCAAGCCAGATTATGCCTTTTGGATTTTCCTGCATTTCACTGTGTGATCCCGGTTACAATACGCAGAAATTATGGGCACTGTTGCAATATAGCAATTGTGTTTGTCATGATCTCGATTTAAATCATGATCAAAAAAATATAATTAAGTCAGGCAGGGAAAATGGCTTTAAGGCATTTATTGTTGAAAACTGTTTCAGCAATCGCGCTTGCTACCCACGCAGGGTTTCCAGAAAAAGCAATGGCTGAGGAGCCAGTTCTTATTCTGGAGGGACAAGCTGGATGGATTAGCGGTGATGATCAGGTATGGGCGGTCAGGTTCCCACCTGCACCTTTTCAAACAAGGGACGTTTCCCCCGACACCGTCTATGAGGGAACCATTGGTATAATAACCCCTGCACAAAACCTGCTTCCCAACTCCAGTAGTAACTGGAATGTTGGCGTATTCGCACGCTTTGGCAGAACCAATGAAGAGTCAGCCGGTGGCCTTGGATATTACTATTACAATGTTCTTGGCGGGAACATCTCTACCTATTATTCCGTTGGCCGTGTTGAACATCAGGAAACCCATGCATTTGTGGATTTTGAAGCAAGACGCGATGTCGGGCTTGGTTCCGGCCAGCAGGGCAGTCTGACAACGATCATCGGAGCCAGTTTTGGATACCTGAACGCACAGACAGATACGGAATTTGTCTATCTACCAAACCCTGTACCGTTTACGCTGAACGAAAGGCGTGAGACCGAGTTTATTGGCGCCGGGCCACGAGTGGGTTTTGAAAGGCGCGTGCCTCTCAGGGAGAATATAGCATTCGATCTGGCGGGCTCAGCTGCTGTCTTGTTCGGACGTCGAACCACATCGACGATAACGGAAGGTGGTGTGCCCTTTATCGGAAATCAACTTCATCAGGATGAGCTTGACTTTGTGTCTATGTTGTCCGGGCGTGTTGGTTTCACCTTCGTGTCCCCCACAAGTCCTGCCTCTTTGAGCATTGGTGTCGAGGGGCGCGCATGGTTGAACGCCTTTGACCAGGGCACAAATGTGTCTGGGCCCCCGCAGCTGGGCGATACCAGCGCCGACAGGTTTCAGGTAAACCCGTATATCCGCTTGACCGTGCCGCTTGGAGAAAAGGGTACGACATTGGCTTTTGCACCGACAGCTGAAAATGCTGCAGAGCCCGTCAATCCCGATAGCCGTTTTGGAGTAGTCGAACCGGTTGCGGAACTGGAGGTGCGCGGCGGCTTCATGGACCGCGGTGGCGACGCTATCAATCAATTCGGCATCGTAACAGAAGACGAAGAATTTGGCACTGCAGGCGTTGGCTTTTTGTTAAGCACACCTGTTGCAAACAATTGGATGATCCAGCTCGAAGGCGATGCAGAGACCCGTCTGGACGACGATGGAACCAGTGACAATTTTGATTCCGGTTACTCTTTTGCCTCTCACCTTGCATTTACCAACGGCAACTTCCTTCTGGGTGCTTTTGGTGGCGCGGGCAGTGTCGATATCGAGAGCGGAGGCACGGTCAATCAGGATGCAGACTTGTGGTTCTATGGCGCACAGGGGCGTCTGTTGGGCGAATATGGTTCAATCCTCGCGCAGGCCGGGGTTTTTGATACGTCGGCTGACAATCCGGAAACAATCAGCGATGGCCATTTTGCCCGGTTGGGAGGACAACTGTTTCTTCCTGACAAGCAAGCGGTCATTAATGCCGATGTTACATATCTGGGCGGAGCACAGGACCCTGACGGTGCAATCGGTCCGGATTCGATAGACTTGGTTTCCTGGGGCCTGGAGCTTGAAGGGCAGCTCTCTGATGACTTCAATGGCAGTGTTGTATCCTACTTTGCCGGCTATCGTAATATTTTGATTACCGAGGATAACGCTGCAACTTCGGATGACTCAATCTCGGACAACTTGTTTGAGGGTGGAATCCGGATCAAGTTTGGAGCATCCGGCCTGTTGCAAAGCCAGCATAGTACTGCACCAAAAGCACCCAAGTTTCACCGCTTGTTGGGCGCAGTTGCAGCTGTTGACTGACTCAGAGGTAAAAATTGCCGAATATCCGGTTTTCGTTATGTTTGGGTGGTCAATCCTGCACCAAGAACCTGGGCGCAAATAAACTCAATCCGCGCTTGGCAGGCGGCGCATCGTGAACTCGATCACATCATCTTCCAGGACGCGCCAGCTTTCTACTTCTGACCAGTAAGCTGCTTTCGGATATTTCTTCAGGAAGTTCCTGGCAAACTCCCTCGCCTCCTGTCGTGGCAGGATGCGAGTCTCACGTGTCCAGCTATCGGTGGTCTGGGAGCGCCCCTCACGCATTTCGCGGCGGCGGTCCGCCCAGGTTTTGTTGGCAACACGGGTTCTTTCAACCGCAGCAGAAGCACGCTGCGAATGGGAAAGGGAATATTTTGCCTTCCTGTCCTGATCTTCTGTCATGGGCTTTCTCCGGCCTCTAAAAACAATGTGTGATTGCGCCGCTTTCATGTCAAGTTTTGGCCTTTGGGTGTATTGCCAACGGACAACAAATATGAACAAGTCCGCTTGTTAGATTTGATGGAATTATGAGTAATGACGACGCACAAGCCACCCCCGGCAGGGCTTCCTGAGGAACTCGAGCACAAACAGGCAACCGCAAAAGCCTGGTTCGAACATTTGCGGGACATGATCTGCAAAGCTTTTGAAGACCTTGAAGACTCGCTTGGAGGCCCACTTTCAGATCACAATCCGGGTCGCTTTGAACAGAAAGACTGGCTCCGCGAAGAAGGCAATGGCGGTGGCGGAACCATGTCCATGATGCGCGGACGCGTGTTCGAAAAAGTCGGCGTGCATACCTCTACTGTCTTTGGTGAACTGTCAGAGGATTTTCGCACGCAGATTCCCGGCGCGGACAAGAACCCTGAATTCTGGGCTTCCGGCATTTCGCTGATCGCCCATCCATGTAACCCCAATGTTCCAGCGGTTCACATGAATACCCGCATGGTTGTGACAACCAGCCAGTGGTTTGGTGGCGGTGCCGATCTCACCCCCGTCCTCGAAACCCGCCGTACACAGGAAGACGAGGATACACGCATTTTCCATCGGGCAATGAAATTCGCATGCGACAGGCATTCGGTAGCCGACTACGACGAATACAAAAACTGGTGTGATGAGTATTTCTTTTTGAAGCACCGCAACGAAATGCGGGGAATCGGTGGCATTTTCTACGATTACCTCCATTCAGCAGACGAAGCCGGAGGCTGGGATGCCGACTTTGCCTTCACCCAGGATGTGGGCCGGGCTTTCAACGTGGTTTACCCCGCCCTTGTCATGAAGAACTTCAACAAGGAATGGACGCCGGAACAACGCGAAGAGCAACTGATCCGCCGCGGCCGGTACGTGGAGTTCAACCTGCTCTACGACCGGGGTACAATCTTCGGTTTGAAAACCGGCGGCAATGTCGACTCCATTCTCTCCTCCATGCCACCAGAGGTGAAATGGCCTTAGAGGGTAAGTCGTTGGTTTGAGCCCGTAGCGGACAAGGCACATCGATCAGAACTCATGGCGCGGGATTTCAACCGCAGTCAAATATCTGATTAATTTGACTTATTTTGATTTTATACAATTGTTTTATCT
>JBCCYR010000241.1:0-4867 GCA_039189355.1 Pseudomonadota bacterium | reverse complement strand
GGATGTCAGCAGCAGGTCTTGTTTTGTTGTTCGGGTTTCAATCGCTCATCAATATCGGGGTAAATCTCAAACTTCTACCTGCAAAGGGTATGACATTGCCGTTCATTTCCTATGGCGGTTCCTCGATGCTGGCGATGGCAATCGGCATGGGATTTTTGTTGGCTTTGACGCGGACCCGTGCGGAAAGCCGTCAAAGCACAACAGTCGGTTTCGGATTTCACAACATAAAACCTGCAGAGTAATTTGATATAGGCATGGAAGGCTCTTTACATGAGCAAGGGAAATATTCTGCTCTGTGCAGGCGGTACTGGTGGACACCTGTTTCCCGCAGAGGCTGTTGCCCATGAAATGAAATCCCGCGGTTATACGGTGCATCTTGCTGCCGACGAGCGTGTCGAACGATTTGCAGGAAACTTTCCTGCAGAGGAAATACACCAAATCAGATCGGCAACTTTTTCATCAAAAAACCCTATCGGAATGGCCAAAACACTGTTTACGCTGTTCAGTGGTTATGTGGAAAGCCGCAGACTGATCAAAAAGCTAAGTCCAGTCGTTGTTGCAGGCTTTGGCGGGTATCCAACCGTTCCTCCCTTGCTTGCAGCATCAAGGCTCAAAGTTCCGACACTGGTTCATGAGTCCAATGCAGTGCTGGGCAGGGCAAACCGGTTTTTGACGGGGCGTGTATCAAAAGTTGCCATTGGTTTCGGCAAGACGAACAAGGTTGGCGGCATAGACGTAACTGTAACCGGCAACCCTGTAAGGCCAGCTGTGCTGGAGGCAGCAAGAAAGGATTACAAGACACCGATTGCCGGAAAGCCTTTCAAGCTTCTTGTTTTTGGGGGTAGTCAGGGTGCTGCCTATTTCAGCGATGCATTGCCAAAAGCCTGTTCCTTGTTATCGAAAGAGCAACGCAAACGGTTGCGCATTGTGCAGCAGGCCAGACCGGAAGACAAAGAGGCGTTGATCAATGCTTTTGCTAATTTGGGTATCAAGGCTGAAGTTGAAACGTTCTTTACAGATATGGCTTCAAGAATTTCTGACGCACATCTTGTGATCTCGAGGGCAGGCGCATCCACGGTGAGTGAACTGGCGGTTATCGGAAGGCCAGCAATTCTTGTGCCCTATCCCCATGCACTGGATCACGATCAGGCCACCAATGCAGCCACGGTAGCTGCAGAAGGCGGTGCCGTAATCTTCCATCAGTCGGCTTTGACACCGGATGTGTTGTCAGATGAGTTGTCCAGTGCCATGAGCGAACCGAAAAGACTTGCACTTGCTGCAAAAAACGCCAAAAAGACCGGAAAACCGGATGCCGCGCATGTACTTGCGGACATGCTGGAAGCGCTGATTGAAGATAAGAATTAGATTCAGACAAGGAACTTAACCTTATGAAAATGCCGGAAAAAATCGGACTGGTTCACTTTGTCGGGATCGGCGGCATCGGGATGAGCGGCATAGCGGAAGTCCTGCATAATCTTGGCTATGACGTTCAGGGGTCCGATTTGAACGACAGTGCCAATGTGCAACGGTTGAGGGATAAAGGGATTCCGGTTCACATCGGACACAGGGCCGAAAACCTCGGTGATGCTGAAGTGGTTGTCGCATCAAGTGCGATCAAGCAAGACAATCCGGAGCGGATTGCTGCCCGCGAGCGTAACCTGCCGATGGTCCGGCGTGCAGAAATGCTGGCGGAACTGATGCGCTTCAAGAAGGCAATCGCGATTGGTGGTACGCATGGCAAGACCACAACAACAACCATGGTCAGTACGCTTCTGGTGGCAGGTGGTCTTGATCCGACCGTGATCAATGGCGGGATAATCAACGATCTTGGCACGAACGCACGCATGGGTGACGGCGAGTGGATGGTGGTTGAGGCTGATGAGTCTGATGGTACGTTCCTTCGTTTGCCTGCTGATGTTGCCGTTGTCACAAATATCGACCCTGAACACCTTGACCATTACGGGGATTATGAGGCTGTCAAAGAGGCTTTCACAACGTTTGTGGAAAATGTTCCGTTTTATGGATTTGGGGTAATGTGCCTCGATCATCCCGAAGTGCAGGCGCAAGTAGCCAAAATCACGGACCGTCGCGTCATCACTTATGGTGAGAACCGTCAGTCCGAGGTGCGCTTCTGTAACGTCAAGCCTGAAGGTTCAAGCTCACGGTTCAATATTGAAAGGCGCCATCGCAGGACGGGGGAAATTGAACGCATCGAAAACTTGGTTTTGCCGATGCCGGGCCGGTACAATATCTCTAACGCCACTGCTGCCATTACGATTGCGCTTGAGCTGGGGGTAAGCCATGACGCGATCCGCGAGGGTATTTCATCTTTTGGCGGTGTCCGCCGCAGGTTCACACGCACCGGAAGCTGGAATGGCGTGGAGATTTATGATGATTATGCGCATCACCCGGTCGAGATCAGTTCGGTTCTTTCAGCGGCACGCCAGGCGAGCTCCGGCAAGGTAATCGCGGTGAAGCAACCGCACAGATATACGAGGCTTGAAAGTCTGTTTGGTGATTTCTGTGCCTGTTTCAACGATGCGGATCATGTTCTGGTGGCACCCGTCTATGAGGCAGGTGAAAAGCCGATAGATGGCATTAATTCAGTAACCCTGGCAGAAGGGCTGCGGTCCGGTGGGCACAGAAGTGCTTTTGCAATCGACGGACCTGAAGTCATTGCAGAAAAAATAGCGGAGATTGCGAAGCCCGGAGATTATGTAATTTTCCTGGGTGCGGGCAGTGTCAGCCAGTGGGCGCATGCCTTGCCGAAAGAACTTGAGGCGCTTGGAAAATAATCATGTCCGGAGCTGATCTCCTCAAAAAGCTTGAAGGCAATTTAAGCGAAGTGCGTGGGCGTCTTCTGCCGGATGAACCAATGTCGAAATATACCTGGTTTCAGGTAGGTGGTCCGGCGGATATTCTGTTTCAGCCCGCTGACGAAGACGATTTGGCCTTGTTTTTGAATCGCTTGCCGGAAGAAATTCCAGTGATGGTTGTTGGCGTGGGGTCCAACCTTCTGGTGCGCGACGGCGGTATCGAAGGGGTTGTGATCAGGCTTTCGGCAAAGGGCTTTGGTTTTGTGGAGCAGGTTTCGGATACGAGGCTGCTAGCGGGCGCAGCAGTGCCGGACAAGCGTTTGGCAGCAAAGGCGCTGGAGGTGGGGATTGGCGGATTTGCCTTCTACCACGGTATTCCGGGTGGTATTGGCGGAGCGCTTCGAATGAATGCCGGTGCGAATGGTACGGAAACCACGCAAAGGGTTGTTGAAGTTCATGCGCTGGACCGGGCCGGGCACAAGCATGTTCTTTCCCATTCAGACATGGGGTATTCTTACCGTCATTCTTCTGCTTCCGAAGAACTGGTTTTCACGAAGGCGGTGTTTGAGGGTTTTCTGGAACAAAAGGATATCATTCAGCAGCAGATGGATGAGGTTCAGCATCACCGTGAGACCGTGCAGCCTGTAAAAGAAAAAACCGGTGGCTCAACGTTTAAAAACCCTGATGGTCACAGTGCCTGGAAACTGGTTGATGAAGCCGGAATGAGAGGTTTCAAGGTCGGTGGGGCACAGATGAGTGAAATGCATTGCAATTTCATGATCAATACAGGGGATGCAACAGCATCTGATCTTGAAAATTTAGGCGAATCGGTTCGCGAAAAAGTCTTGGAAAATTCGGGAATTTCGTTAAAGTGGGAAATCAGGCGCATCGGGCGATTTGCGTAAAACCAAATTCCGGTGTGATGGGGGTTCCTCTCGCTGAATGATGCGGCAACATCACTTCATGTGACGGGTGAGTAGGGCGAGAAGCCGGAACAAACCGGACCGCTTTTCAGTAATAGTTAACAGGCAGGTGCAGTGACAGAATGCGGATTGAAGCCGCAATCTGGCATTAAATCTTGATTCGAAGTGGATTCGGATCACTGACTGTTTTGGGGAAGTGTGAATGGCGAACAAGCATGTAGCGGTATTGATGGGGGGATGGTCGTCCGAACGGGATGTGTCCCTGTCCTCCGGTAAGTCTTGTGCGGAGGGGTTGAGGAACGCGGGCTACAAAGTTACCGAAGTAGATGTTGACCGGAAAATCAGTTCGGTATTGCGCCAACTCAATCCGGATGTTGCATTCAACGCACTTCACGGTCCCTATGGTGAGGATGGTCTTATCCAGGGTGTACTAGAATATCTCCACATACCGTACACGCATTCGGGCGTTCTTGCCTCTGCGCTGGCGATGGACAAGATCAAGGCAAAGAAAATTGCAAAGACAGCAGGTATACCGATTGCGGAGTCAAAAATTGTGACGCGCGAAGAAGCTGCGCAATCGCATCCCATGAAACCACCATACGTAATAAAACCGGTGGCTGAAGGTTCGTCTTTTGGTGTGTTGATTGTGCGCGATGAGGCGCCTTCGCCCCCACAGGAATTGTATCGTGAAGACTGGCCCTATGGCGACTATCTGATGGCGGAGCGATTCGTTGCCGGACGTGAATTGACCTGCTCTGTGATGGGTGATGTTGCCCTTGGCGTAACAGAAATCCAGACAGGCGGAGAAAAATTCTACGATTATGATGCCAAATACCGTCCTGGCGGCTCAAAACACATCATACCTGCAGAAATTAAACCAAATATTTACCAAAAAATCATGACACTGTCGCTCAAGGCCCATGAGGTGATGGGATGTCGTGGTGTTACGCGATCTGATTTTCGCCTTGATGACGGGTTGATGGGGACGGGTGAACTGGTCTGGCTGGAAATCAATACCCAGCCGGGAATGACACCAACGTCCCTTTTGCCGGAACAGGCCGAATTTGCCGGTCATTCCTGGGAAGAATTGTTGAGTTGGATTGTGGAGGACGCCTCTTGCGCCCGTTG
>JBCCYR010000240.1:0-4881 GCA_039189355.1 Pseudomonadota bacterium | reverse complement strand
TACCGTTTCAACTTGCCTTTGCGCTCCTTTATCTCGGCGTGTGTCTGATTGTTTTGCTAACTGCCATCTGGATGGGTATCAGCGTTGCAAACCGGATTGTAACGCCGATTAGACGCTTGATGTTTGCTGCCGATGAAGTGAGTGACGGCAATCTGGATGTCAGGGTGGATTTGCGTCAATCCGAGGGAGACCTGAGGTTCCTGAGCGAGACCTTTAACGTGATGCTAGCTGACCTGCGCAAACAACAGGGGGAGCTGGTCAGTGCAAAAGAATTGATGGACCAGAGGGCGCGCTTTATCGAAGCGGTGCTATCCGGTGTCAGTGCGGCGGTAATTGGTCTGGATTCCAATGGTATCATTACAATCGCAAATCGATCTGCATTGCCGTTGTTGAACCTGGAAGAAGATGACAGCCTGAACCAATCCATGGCTCTGGAAGAACGGGTTCCGGAACTTGGAGAAGTGTTCAGGCGCGCTGTTTCCTCCGGCAAGGCACAAACACACGAACAAATCACATTTTTCCGTGAGGGAAGGGAGCGCACCTTAAATGTGCAGGTGACTGTTGAGGAAGAAGAGACCCCAACACATTCCTTTGTCATGACACTGGATGACATAACCGATCTCGTCGCCGCGCAGAGAAACACAGCGTGGGCAGATGTGGCACGGCGGATCGCCCATGAAATCAAGAACCCGCTCACGCCTATTCAACTATCCGCTGAACGGATCAAACGGCGCTACGGCAAGGTCATCACCGATGATCGTGAAGTGTTCGACAACTGTACGGATACGATTATCAGGCAGGTCGGAGACATCGGACGAATGGTGGATGAATTCTCTGCATTTGCACGTATGCCCAAGCCCGAAATGGCTATTGGTGACATCAAAACCGTACTCAGGGATACAGTTTTCCTTCAAAAAGTAGGTTTTCCGGAAATTGAATTTGAACTGGATCTTTGTGAAGAACCGCTAACTGCAGTTTTTGATTCACGCATGATTTCGCAGGCAATGATCAACGTAATAAAAAATGCAGCCGAAGCGATTGAAGGTATTGCCGAGGAAACCGGTGAAAAGGGCAAAATCCGGATCAAGGCTGCAGTCAAAGGACGCAATGCACTAATTGAAGTCATTGACAACGGCAAGGGGCTGCCAGAGGCCAACCGGCAAAGATTGCTCGAACCCTATATGACCACCCGGGAAAAAGGCACGGGGCTTGGTCTGGCGATTGTTCGCAAGATTGTGGAAGACCATAATGGTACAGTCGACCTGCTCGATGCACCAGATGTGGCAAATGGGGGGCGCGGCGCAATGACCCGGATTACAATTCCCCTTACCACTGAAAAGCCGTTAAAAACAGACGCCTACAGTCTGGAAACCGTTGCAGAAGAAAGCGTGTAGATATGGCAACAGATATTCTCGTTGTTGATGATGAAATTGATATTCGTGAACTCGTAGCAGGCATTCTGGAAGACGAGGGCCACGGAACGCGAACTGCCGGTGACAGTGACAGCGCCTTGGAAGCAATCAAGGATCGCAAACCCACACTTATTTTTCTGGATATCTGGCTTCAAGGGTCGCAACTTGATGGTCTTGAACTGCTCGATGAGATCAAGAAAGTGCATCCCGACCTGCCGGTTGTAATGATTTCAGGGCACGGAAATATTGAAACGGCAGTTTCCGCAATAAAGCGTGGTGCATATGACTTCATTGAAAAGCCTTTCAAGGCTGACCGGCTTCTCCTGATTGCTGCAAGGGCGCTTGAAACCTCGAAGCTGAAAAAACAGGTTCAAGAGCTTCAGGAACGCACATTCGACATGGCTGAACTGCTCGGAGAATCCCAGGCCATGCAACATTTGCGACAAACAATTGAACGTGTTGCTCCCAGCAATTCAAGGATCATGATCACCGGGGAATCCGGTAGCGGCAAAGAACTCGTAGCGCGCACAATCCACAGCTGTTCGCATCGCAACCAGGGACCGTTTGTGCTGCTCAATGCTGCAACCATTACACCCGACCGTATGGAAGTCGAATTGTTTGGTACTGAAGAAAACAGTGCAGGCGGACGCAAGGTTGGTGCAATGGAAGAAGCCCATGGCGGCACGCTTTATCTTGATGAAATCGCCGACATGCCATGGGATACACAAAGCAGGATTTTGCGGGTTCTGGTCGAGCAGCAATTTACGCGTGTGGGTGGTAGCACTCCTGTCAAGGTGGATGTGAGGGTTCTTTCCTCTACTGCCCGCGATCTCGAAACCTTGATAAAACTCGGCAACTTCCGGGAAGACCTTTTCCACAGACTCGCGGTCGTTCCGGTCAGGGTACCACCGCTTTCTGAGAGAAGAGAAGATGTCCCGGAACTTGTTTCTGCGTTTATTGGCCAGATCGGAAAGCAGGCAGGTATCAACGGGTGCCGAATAGGGGAAGATGCAATGGCGGTGTTGCAGGCTCATGACTGGCCCGGAAACATACGTCAGCTGCGCAACAACATTGAACGTCTGATGATCCTTTCCCGGGTTGAGGATGGCGCCACAATCACGGCTGACATGCTGCCAAAGGAAGTGGGCGAGATGCTACCGCATACGAATGGTGCCGGAGGGGAGCACCTGATGTCTCTACCGCTCAAAGACGCTCGCGAAGCTTTCGAGCGGGATTACCTTGCCGCACAAGTCGGACGCTTCAGCGGAAACATTTCCAAAACAGCAGAATTTGTGGGTATGGAGCGTTCAGCCTTGCATCGTAAGTTAAAGCTGCTTGGCTTGACGGAAAAGAAGACAGGTTCTGAGGGGACGGGCAACGCATGAGAATACTTATCTGTGGGGCGGGGCAGGTTGGCTATGGCATTGCCGAACGGCTGTCTGCTGAAAATAACGATGTCTCGGTAATCGACAATTCAGCTGAACTCATTCAAAACATCCAGGACCGCCTTGATGTGCGCGGGTATGTCGGACACGGCTCGCACCCGGATGTTCTGGCACGTGCAGGCGCAGACCAGGCTGAAATGATCATAGCCGTGACGCTATATGATGAAGTGAATATGGTTGCGTGTCAGGTTGCACATTCCCTGTTTAATGTACCAACAAAAATCGCCCGCATCCGCGCGCAAAGCTACCGGCAGGCTCACTGGCAAAACCTCTTCAGCCGGGATCATATGCCGATTGATGTCATCATTTCTCCCGAGATTGAAGTTGGTGACGTTGTTCTGCGCCGCATTGCTTTGCCGGGTGCGAAGGATGTCGTTCTGTTCAATGAAGATACGGTTGGCATGATTGCAATTGAATGTGATGAGGACTGTCCGCTCATTGATACCCCGCTGTCCCAGCTCAGCGAATTGTTTCCGGACCTCAATGCAGTTGTCGCAGGAATAGCGCGTGAGGGAGGCATGATTGCTCCTCGATCAAGTGATCTGATTTTGGAAGGGGATACCGCATATGTAATTGCGGAACGACAGCAAATCCGCCGGACCCTCTCCATTTTCGGCAAGGAGTCGCCTGAAGCCAGTAGAATTGTTATCGCAGGCGGAGGCAATATCGGTGTTTATCTTGCCGGCAGGATTGAGGAGCGCCTGCCAAATGCAAGAATAAAGATTATAGAAAACTCTCGGGCTGCAGCCGAGCGTCTTGCCAGCCAGTTAAAACGTTCTGTTGTATTGCACGGCAATGCACTGGATGAATCCATTCTTCAGGAAGCGGGCTCGGCTTCCGCAGACTTGATGGTGGCCATTACAAATAATGACCAGGTCAATATTCTTTCCAGCATTCTCGCAAAGAAGATCGGGTGTAGATCCAACCTCGCCTTGCTGAACAACGTTGGCTACCACGACTTTACAAAAACACTCGGCATAGACGATTTCATTAATCCCAGAAGCATAACGATTTCAAGGGTTTTGCAATATGTTCGCCGCGGCAGGGTGAGGGGTGTATACTCGGTAGAAAACGGAGCTGCGGAGATTGTCGAGGCAGAAGCACTTGAAGCTTCTCCACTGGTTGGCACACCACTTCGCGAATTGTCACTTCCGCATGGGGTCAGGATTGGCATGGTAGCGCATGAAGGCAAGCTTGCACGACCTACGGGCGACACCATAATACGTCCGAATGACCGGATCGTCATTCTGGCGTTGAGCGAGCACGTCCGCGAAGTTGAACAGATGTTCCGTGCCAGTGTCGACTATTTTTAGGCAAGCCGCATGACCGGCTTCATCTATTATCTGGCAGCACTCGGGGCAATATTGTCCGGCTCCAGCCTAGTCACGGTTCTTGTAGCATTTGGCACCGGAGACGCAGAACTTGGTCTGCGGATTTTGCTTTACGGTTTGCTTGGCGGGTTTGTTTGTGTGTCGGTATTGCTTGCCATTGCAGGCAGGCCTGTGGGCATTGAACGACGGTCCGCTACGTTACTCGTTGTTGTGAGTTGGATCGTGTTTCCGCTCGTTGTTGCAATACCTTTGGCGGATGTAACTGACCTTACATTTGTAGAAGCATTGTTTCAGACAACAGCGAGTTTCACCACAACCGGCTCACTGGTATTCGGCAATCTGGAGACTGTACCCCGCTCGATCCTGTTTTTTCTGGCGCAACTGCAATGGATGGGAGGGTTGGCAACGCTTATCACATTCATTCTCGTACTCTCACCATGGGAGATCGGTGGCTTACCCAAAATAGGCAGTGTCAGCGAGACAGCATCGATAATCGCATCAGAATACCGTTTGGTAAAATTCTGCGGCCGGTTGCTGAGAGCAATGCTGGGGCTGACCCTTGTATGCTTTGTGTTGCTTTTGCTTTCGGGAGTACCTCCATATGAGAGCATGATCCTGAGTTTCACGGCTTTGTCGACAGGCGGGATATTACCATCTGATGAAGGCCTGGATTTGCTTCTGGGTAATTCTGGC
>JBCCYR010000239.1:0-4897 GCA_039189355.1 Pseudomonadota bacterium | reverse complement strand
TCAAGTTCTTGGAATGTCGTGGGCGGTAATGAGAGGACAGCACAACTGGCGACACTTCTTAAATACTTCCATAGAAGCTTTGGTCGCAACCGGGAAAATGGCATAAAACTTTCATGAGTGAATTAGACAACCTTGATGACTACGACCGGAAGATACTCCGGGCAATCTCGGCCGACGGACGAATATCCGTAACGGATTTGGCAAAGGAAATTGGTCTCTCCAAAACGCCCTGCCAATTGCGTCTCAAACGCCTTGAAGAACGCGGGGTAATCACAGGGTATCAGGCAATTCTTGATCCGGTAAAACTTGGGCTAGATCACATCGCTTTTGTTGAGGTCAAGCTGGATGATACAAGAGAAGCCGCATTGACCGAGTTCAATCGGCGCGTCACCGCTCTGCCGGAAGTCGAACAGTGCCACATGATTGCCGGAAGCTATGATTACCTGTTGAAGGTACGGACCCAAAACATGCGCGATTACCGCAGAATTCTTGGGGAAGTGATCTCCTCGTTGCCCCATGTTGCGAACACGTCGACTTTCGTATCAATGGAAGCCGTAAAAGATGAACTGTTTGAAGGACAGCGCTTGTGACAGAACAACAAGACCGGCTCATGGCACTTGAAGAAGAGGCCGCCCATCTTCGCCTCGCCAATGAAGAGCTTTCCGCCGAAGTACTGCAGCAATGGAAGCGGATTGAACAGCTGGAGAAAAAACTGGCTCATCTTGAAAACCGGTTGATCAGTTTTGAAGATCATGTCGACGCCCCTCCGGAAAACACAAAGCCACCGCACTGGTAAAACACGGGACCAACCATTGGAAACAATCTCCGAACTCACACAGCGCAACGCGCAAACAGGCAAAGTTGAATGGATGGGAACACGTCCGGCAAGACGCGAACCATTAGTCTCCGTAGGCAGTATTGAAGTAACCCCGAATGGGTTGAAAGACGATCATTACCAGTCAGGCGGCAAACGCTCCGTGACACTCATCCAGCACGAGCATCTTGCCGTCATTGCTTCGTTTTTGGGAAAAGAAAAAATCCATCCTGAAGACTTGCGCAGAAACATCGTTGTCAGCGGTATAAACCTGTTGGGTTTGCGCAATCGCAGGTTCAAGATAGGAACTTCAATCTTCGAGGGAACCGGGCTTTGTGCGCCATGTTCACGAATGGAAGAAACATTCGGCCAAGGCGGTTATACAGCCGTCCGCGGTCATGGAGGTATAACCGCAAGGATAATCGGGCCTGGCAGTATCGTAATAAGTGATACGGTAACCCCAGTTTAGTCTTTGCAAAACAAACGTTGTAACTATATTAGTTCAGTCCACTTGGGCGAATAAATTACTGGACTACCCATCTTGGCAATAAAGAAAAAAACAGCATCACAGGATGAAAGCCTGGCTGTTGTCAAACGCGTCTTATCTGAGAACTGGCGTACTTATGTTAGTCGGTATGTCTTGGCATTTTTACTGCTTGCCGTGGTCGCGGCAAGCACTGCTTATCCTGCCTGGATTGTCCGCGATGTAATCAATGAGGTATTCGAAAAGAAAAATCTCGATGTAGCATATATCCTCGCCTTTGCCATATTTGCTGCTTTCACAATTCGCGGCCTTGCAACCTATGGCTACATGTACGTACTCGGCAAGATTGCGAACAATATTGTCGCCCGCTATCAACGCCGGGTTTTCGCGCATCTCATGAACCTCGGAGTGAGCTTTCACAAATCCAACAGATCAGCCTATCTCGTCGGTCAGATAAACCAGAACATTCTGGGCATGAAAGCAATGATGAACGACATCATCGTGGTGTTTGCCCGGGATCTGTTCACGCTGATCGCACTTGTTACCGTGATGGTTGTTCAGGATCCGGTCATGTCACTCCTGTCTTTGGTCGTCCTTCCTGTAATCGCTTTTGTCATGTCACGATATGTCAGACGCATCCGGACTGTTGCAAAACAGGAAGTGGACCTCAATGCGCGTGTGACTTCATCCATCGTGGAAACTTCCCAAGGCATGGAAATCGTCAAGTCTTTTACGATGGAAGACCAGATGGTTGCAAAGATGCAAGACCTCACCGAACAGGCTGAGAAGCGTTCCAACCGCATTGTGCAACTGAATGCAAAAACCAAACCCCCAACGGAGATTCTTGCAGGTTTCGCAATTGCTGCGGCCATAGCTTTCGGGGGGTACAGGGTTGCTGAACTGGGCGATGATCCGGGGAGTCTGATGTCCTTTTTAACGGCTGCAATGCTGGCTTATGAGCCGGCACGCAAACTGGCAAGCTTCCGGGTTCAATTCGAAAAGTCGGTTGTGAATGCGAGAATGCTTTACGAATTACTCGATACGCCGAAACGTCAGGCAGACAAACACAGTGCAACAGGGCTGAATATCGACAAGGGCAAAATTGAGTTCAGGGATATCAGCTTTTCCTATCAGGGCGGAGATAACGTCCTTCAAAAAATCAACATTTCGGCAGAGCCCGGAAAAACGACAGCACTTGTGGGGCCTTCCGGTGGCGGCAAATCAACCCTGATTTCCCTTGCCCAGAGATTTTTTGATCCTGACAGCGGCGAAATCCGGATCGATGCTCAGAACATTTCAGACGTTACTGCGCGGAGCTTGCGAAAATCCATTGCATATGTTTCCCAACAACCCATCATGTTTGAAGGAACCATCCGGGAAAACATCCGTTTTGGCAGGCCGGAAGCCAGTGATGAAGAGGTTGTTGAAGCTGCCAAACTTGCACAGGCCCACGAATTCATTCTTGAGCAACCTCAGGGTTATGACACACTGGTTGGTGAACTTGGCGGAAACCTGTCCGGTGGACAAAGACAACGCCTTTCCATCGCACGCGCGTTTCTGCGGGACGCGCCCATCCTTTTGCTGGATGAAGCAACATCAGCACTGGACAATGAATCCGAACAAATGGTTCAGCATGCCCTTGATAAACTGGTGAAGGGCCGCACAACAATCGTCATTGCCCACCGCTTGAGCACAATCAGAAGCGCAAACAAGATTTATGTGATCGAAGACGGCAAGGTGACCCAGGAAGGGACACATGCGAACCTGTTGAAGAAAAAGACTGGTACCTATGCCCGCTTACATGGCATAGCAGCAGAACCTCAGTCACAACTGCGCCGCAAGGTGCCAACCAGGAAAAAAGCCTCATGAACGACATGAACATTGCCATTCTTGGAGCTGCAGGTCGCATGGGCGGCGCTCTTATACGGGCGATTAACGAAACCGGTGGATTAGCCCTGTCCGCTGCCGTAGAGCAACCCAACTCAGCAGCGCTTGGCAAAGACAGTGGCATTCTATCGGCATTGGGTGAAAACGGTGTACCCGTTTCAGATGCTCTGGATGACGCACTTGCTGCAGCAGATGCCATAATCGATTTTACGTCCCCAGTAGCAACGGTGGCACTGGCGAAAAAAGTTGGCGCTCATGACTGCATTCACATTATTGGCACAACCGGATGTACGGCAGAGCAGGATGTTGAAATCGCTGAAGCAGCTCAATCTGCAACCATTGTAAAATCTGGCAACATGAGTCTTGGCGTTAATCTGCTGGCAGTACTTGTGGAGCAGGCAGCAAAAGCGCTCGCAGCTTCGGATTTCGACATTGAAGTGCTTGAAATGCATCACAAACACAAGGTCGACGCGCCCTCTGGAACTGCATTGCTGCTTGGGGAAGCTGCCGCCAAGGGACGGGAAATTGATCTTTCCCAAAATTCAGTCCGAACACGGGACGGCATAACCGGAGCACGTGAAGACGGCAGCATCGGGTTTGCCACGCTCAGGGGCGGTGCGGTGGTAGGTGATCATACCGTCATCCTGGCAGGGATAGGCGAGCGTCTGGAACTTTCCCACAAGGCTCATGATCGTTCACTCTTTGCAACAGGCGCCCTTAAGGCTGCACTGTGGGCAAAGGATAAACCTGCTGGCCTCTATTCCATGCGGGATGTATTGGGATTGTAATTCAAACCAACAAGGAAAAAGACTATGGAACGCACGCTTGTGCTTGTGCGCCACGGACAAAGTGAGTGGAACCGGCAGAACCTGTTCACAGGCTGGCGCGACCCTGACCTGACCGAAAAAGGACATGCAGAGGCAATTTCTGCAGGCAAGGTTCTTGCCGAACGGAGCATGAAGTTTGACATCGCTTATACAAGTGTTCTTCAGCGAGCCGAAAAGACCTGCCAACACATTCTGGATGGCGTAGGCCAGTCTGATCTGGAGACCATTCATGACCAGGCTTTGAACGAACGTAACTATGGTGACCTTGCCGGGCTGAACAAGAATGATGCGCGTGAAAAATGGGGAGACGCGCAGGTTCACATCTGGCGGCGTTCCTACAGCACGCCACCTCCGGGCGAAGACGGCGAAAGTCTGAAAGATACCGGAGCGCGTGTCTGGCCTTATTACATGAATGAAATCCTGCCGCGCGTCATGAACGGAAATACGGTGCTGGTAGCAGCGCATGGAAATTCGTTGCGCTCGTTGATCATGATCCTTGACCGTATGACAGAGGAAACAATTACATCGCTTGAAATTGAAACAGGCGTTCCGATGATTTACAAACTTGCAGCAGACACAACCGTAATCTCCAAAGAAGTCCTCGAACTGGAAACCTGAAATGGCTGAAGTTCATCCGGCGCAATTGCTCTTCACTGACAAGCATCCGCTGACCGCCGAACTCAACATGAATTTCCATTCGGGAAATGACAATACACTGGAGGTTACGCTGTCTGCTCCCGAAAGCTTTGCAGACAGGGATGGCCTGCATCTGCATACCGGCTTCAACACGCTGATTCTCGATACTGTCATGGGTGCATGTGCAATAGGCGAACTGAAATCACCCACCCCGATTGCAACGATCAAGCTGACCAGCAATCACCTGAG
>JBCCYR010000238.1:0-4901 GCA_039189355.1 Pseudomonadota bacterium | reverse complement strand
CCAGCCGGAAACCGGGATCGGAAACAATGGGTGTTCCTGCATAAGACACCAGAACGACTGATTTGCCTGCTTTTACATCTTCAATGAGTCTCGGTCCCGCAAAATCGGCATTGTGTTCGTTATAAGAAACGGTTTTCTTCTTGATCCCGTAATGGCGCAGCAGTTTTCCGGTAACGCGCGTATCTTCGCAGGCAATCAGATCACAACCCGCCAGATGTTCGAGTACCCTGATTGTGATGTCCCCCAGATTACCGATCGGCGTTGCGGCGAGATACAGCGCCGGTGCAACCGGAGGCGCGGAAAAGACATGACCCTTCACAACATATTCTGAAATCGGAATGCCCCTTTACTAACCGTCAATCATGTCCTTGAAGCGGTGCCAGCCCACACCTGCCATCGCATAGTACCGCCTGAAAGACGGAAAGGGAAACTTCGGAGTCATGCCCCGCATAATCGCCGGAAGATGGGTGGGAACCGGATTGGTGCGGTCATTGTTGCCCGCGAGCCAACGGGCAAGCTCACGGCCGGTCCAGGTTGCATTGTTGACCCCGTTTCCGTGATAACCAAACCCGAAATAGACTGACGGGTCTTCCGGCAGACGGCCGATAGCCGGGCGCAGGGCAGAGGTGAAACACACAAACCCGCGCCAGGAATATTCAATTTCAACCTCACGCCATTCCGGCCAGAGTTCCACCATGGACTGGCGCAGTTTTTCAGCAGTCATCTCAGCACCTTCCTTGGTTCCCTGAAAGTCTCCACGGCCACCAATCAGGAAGTGCCTGTCCGGCAGCATCCGGTAGTAGAAATAAACGTTGCGGGAATTGATCGCCGGGCTTTCCATTTTCCAATTATGTGCCGCGAGCTCGCCATCTGTCAGAGGACGGGTAACGATGATCTGGCTTTGTAAAGGCAGCGCCCGCCCGGCGATGCCCTTGTTGAGCTTTTCCGGCATGAACCCGTTGCAGGCAACAATCACGTTTTCAGCAATAAGCGTCCCTCCGGCAGCCGTTTCCAGCACATGTTTGCCGTCCTGCTTGTACCAGGCAATCACCTCGCTGTGCGGGTGCAGTTTCGCACCCTTCCGCTTTGCGGCTTCCCCAAGCCCCAAACAGTATTTCAGAGGGTGCAGCGCAAAACCCGGTTTCTCCAGTATTGCACCATGCTGGTGTGGCGCATCGTAGCCCTGTTCGCGGAATGCCTCCTTTGAAATCATGCTGCAATCCAAACCCAGCATGTTTTGTTTGAGTTTGCATTCCTCTTCCAGTTCCCGGCAATGGCCTGGTTTTTCGGCCACGACCAGTTCGCCGTCACCCTGTTCGTCAAAACCGATATTTTCGTCACTTGCGATGTGGCGCACCAGTTCAACCGCTTCTGCCTGCGCACGGTAAAATTTTCTGGTCTCTTCGATACCAAACTTTCTGATCTGTTTTTGCACGCTGAGCATCGTACCACCCATGCAGCAGAAACCGCCATTGCGACCGGAGGCTCCCCAACCTATGTGTCCGGCTTCAAGCACACGGACATCAAGGTTGTAGTCTTTTGCAAGATGATAGGCGGCAGACAGTCCGGTATAACCGCCACCGATGACGGCCACTTCACAGTTTTCGTTTCCATCGAAAGCCTCTCCGTCAACACGCTGATCATCGACTGAAGCTTCCCACCATGAAGGTTGAGGTTCCTCATAATGGTAAAGGCTGTTGTCGAAGAGTGGCATCAAATCTTACGTAACGTAATTTACAACAAAACTGTAAAAAGCATTTTGTTTTCAAACAGTGGATGCTAAACTGTCAACAAAACGGCGGTTAGTAAAGTCAGCATATTCAGGACGGGGCATGTTCAAAGGTTTTCCGAAAAACAAACGGAACTTCAGCAAGGGTATTGCAGCACTTGCTGCTGCAACAGTTTTTTTGGCAGCTTGCAGTTCCACAGATGGCAATGTCACGCGTGGACTGCCCGGTGGCAATCAGGTTCCCTCGACAGCAGGTAATGTTCTTACACCAAATCCGGTTGGAGAAGTTCTTGGCAGTGGAAATGTACGCGTTGCCCTGCTTGTGCCAAGTACCATTCCGGGAGGTGCCGCAGCAGTTGCCCGAGAAATTCGAAACGGGGCTGAAATGGCCGTGCAGGATTTTGGCCAGAGCAGGATTCAGGTTGTCGTCAAAGATACCAAGGGACAGGCTGCTGAGGCTCAGGCAAAAGCGGGAGAAGCTCTGGCGGAAGGAACCTCCCTGATCATCGGTCCTCTTTTTGCGGCCAATGTAAGTGCCGCCTCTGGCGTTACTCTGCCAGCCAATGTTTCGATGCTTGCCTTTTCGACCGATACATCCATTGCGCGCCGCGGCGTTTATCTTTTTTCCTACACACCACAATCCGATACGGCCCGTATGATCAATTACGCCTCATCGATAGGGCGGAAATCGATTCTCGCGTTTCTGCCACGCAATGCCGAGGGAAATCTCAGGGGCCGCATATTGCGGGAAATGGCTGGCCGGAACCGCATCAATGTAACCATAAAAGAGTATGATCGGACACCGGAAGGGATCGAGGCAATTCTGGCCGAGGGAGTGATTGATGCACAAACATCGGATTCCATTTACGTTCCGGAGGGAGGTCCGATACCGGGCCTTATCGTCGGTGGTTTGCGGAGAAATGGCGCAGACCTGACCGGCAAACAGATACTTGGTTCAGGCAGCTGGGAATCCATCGATACCTCAAATGCAAATCTGAACGGGGCAATCTATCCGGGCAGGGATGTATCGAAATTCAACGGCTTCGCAGATCGGTATGCCCGCAAGTTCGGCAGTACACCAGGCGTACAGGCCGCGCTTGCCTATGATGCCGTCACGCTTGCTTCGGAACTGGTCAGGTTAAACGGGCCAACCAACGCATTCCGGACAGCCAACTTTGAAAGCAGCCGGGGCTTTCAGGGAACGACAGGGGCATTCCGAATCCGGTCCGACGGCACAACAGACCGCGGTCTGGCGATGTACAAAATCGAAAACGGTAAGGGCAGGTTGCTGGAACCGGCAATCTCGAATTTCAGCGGACGGGGAACCTAAGCCGTTTTACATTAAAGACTTTAACTGCAATGCAGTGTCTGCCGCTTGCGCAGGTGTAATGTTCTTTCCACCTTCCAGCATTTTCTTGGCCACCATGTAAGTGCGCGGATCGTTCATGGAATCAACCGCCAACATGGTTTCACCGGAAAAATAGAAATGGGAGATGGCGCCCTCCCGATCTCCAGGTCTCGTTACGATACTATCGTATCCGCGATTGAGACCTGCTATCTGCAGTTTGACATCAAACTGGTCTGACCAGAACCATGGATAAGGATTATAAGCACGCGCATTACCTGCAACGTTGTCTGCTGCGCATTCTGCCTGATCGATTGCATTCTGTACCGATTCAAGACGTGTCAGTTCACCGCGATACCGGAACGCTGTACAGTCACCGGCTGCATAGATGTCCGGATTTGAAGTCTGACAGAATTCATTCACGACAATCCCACCATCAACATCAAGTCCTGCCTTTTTGGCCACTTCTGCATTCGGAATAATTCCAATCCCTACAAGCACAAAATCGACTTCGATGCTTTCGACATTGGTGAGTAACACCGACCCAGCCTTGCCATTATCAGCTTCAATCTTTTCCAGCCCGGTATTTTCGTGAATCCGCACACCCCTGCCTTCATGCAAGGTTCTAAACCAGCTGGATGTTTCTTCACACGCGACACGTTGAAGAATTCTCGGAGCCGCTTCAATCAATGAAACATTCAGGCCTTTGGAAGCGCAGACGGCGGCAGCTTCAAGGCCGATATAGCCGCCGCCAATGATCGCAACGCGGCGGCCTTCAACAAGTTCCCCGGAAAAATTGTCAGCATCCTGAATACTGCGCAACAGATATACGCCTGGCAGATTCCCACCTATCGCCTCGGGCAAATTCCGGGGTTGTGAACCGGTTGCAAAAAAGAGCTTGTCCCAACTGAGTTTTTCGCCAGAAGAAGTGGTCACCGTTTTGGAAGCCTGATCCAGCTCGGTGACAGTGGTCTTCTCATGGAAAAGGACTGATTGGGTATCATACCAGTCTGCTGGACGAAGCAGCAGTTGTTCGGCACTCATCTCCCCTGTCGCATATTTCTTCGACAATGGAGGCCGCTGATATGGAAGATGTGGTTCATCACCCAAAATTGTAATCCGGCATGCTTCAGACTGCTGGCGCAATCTGGCAGCAAACGAGGCGGCTGCTTGACCGCCACCAATGACAATAATTTCGCTACTCATGGCTAATTCCTGAAAACGTCAACAATCATATAACCGGAATCTGTCACATGAATTTGTCCAGTACGTCACGTTCAACCCATTTGCGGCGGAAATAATTTCACCATACTGCTGTTGGCAAAACCCGTTGTATTGCCTAAAACTTATATGCCATGCAAATTTGGTTCGCTGGTTTTGCATTTTTGCCTCTCGTGACAATTACGGATTTGTGGTTGTTAGCTGACGGGGAAATGGATGCGAACCTTAAACCGTGTGCATGCGTACTGCCGTAGAACCGGGAAACGGGATGGCAAATGGGAGGAGATAAGGCAACGATGGCTCAATCGGGCAATGCGTCGACCAATGGTGGTACAATAACCACCTTTCCACAATATCTGCAATTGAACGCAACGCGGTTTGCAAACAGACCTGCGTATCGTCACAAGGATTATGGTATCTGGCAAACTTGGACATGGGCTGAGGTTCATGACGAAATCCGGTCCTATTCCATGGGTCTTAAGAAACTCGGACTAAAAGCTGGCCAGAAAATTGCCATCGTCGGCCAGAACCGTCCCCGTCTTTACTGGACATTTTGCGCAGCGCAGGCACTGGGTGCGATACCGGTTCCGGTTTATGTGGATTCTG
>JBCCYR010000237.1:0-4904 GCA_039189355.1 Pseudomonadota bacterium | reverse complement strand
TCAAGGACACATACGAAGACCTGACGCCGGAGCGGCTTGAAGAAATCATCGATGTGTTCGAGGCTGGCAAGGGGAATACAATCAAACCGGGCCCCCAGATTGACCGGCATTTTTCTGCGCCAGTTGGTGGCGCAACCACCTTGCTGGAAAATCCGGCAGTCAAGAAAACTTCAACGACCAAACCAGTTGCGAAAAAACCTGCAGCCAGGAAGGTTACATCAAAACCGGCTCCTGTTGCTGCTGTTGCCAGTCTCGAGGACAAAAACCGCCCTGCAGCAATTGAAAAACCTGACCAGCCGGATGATCTGAAAAAGATATCCGGCGTAGGTCCAAAGCTCGAGGGCGTGTTGCACGGTCTTGGTATTTACACATTCAAACAGATTTCAAAGTGGAAAAAGACTGAGCGCGAATGGGTAGATAGCTATCTCAAATTCAAGGGCCGCATCGAACGCGACGACTGGATCAATCAGGCAAAGGCACTCGCCAAGGGCGGTGAAGAAGAATACATCAAGGTGTTTGGCAAGAAACCGAGATAAGCAATATGGCACTGCAAGACAAAGACCGCATTTTTACAAATATCTATGGCCTTCACGACAAGTCGCTGAAAGGCGCAATGAGCCGTGGGCACTGGTCCGGCACCAAAGGCTTCATCGACAGGGGTGCAGACTGGGTGATCGATCAGGTGAAAGCCTCCGGCCTTCGCGGTCGTGGCGGTGCGGGTTTTCCGACAGGCCTAAAATGGTCTTTTATGCCAAAGCCGGAACGCTCAGACGGGCGTCCATCCTATCTTGTCATCAATGCGGACGAGTCCGAGCCTGGTACATGCAAGGACCGGGATATCATGCGCCATGATCCGCATACATTGGTCGAAGGCTGCCTGATCGCCGGTTTCGCAATGAATGCCCATGCCTGTTACATCTATGTACGTGGTGAATACATTCGCGAACGCGAAGCACTGCAGGCTGCCATTGATGAATGCTATGATGCGGGCCTGCTTGGAAAGAACAATAAGCATGGCTGGGATTACGACATTTACGTTCACCACGGTGCAGGTGCGTATATCTGTGGCGAGGAAACAGCACTTCTGGAATCTCTCGAAGGCAAGAAGGGGCAGCCGCGTCTGAAACCACCGTTCCCGGCGAATGTTGGTCTTTATGGATGCCCGACAACCGTCAACAATGTGGAATCCGTTGCGGTGGTTCCTACCATTCTGCGCCGCGGCGCCGACTGGTTTGCTTCTTTCGGTGAGGAACGCAACTCCGGCACAAAACTGTTCTGTGTTTCAGGTCACGTGGAAAAGCCGTGTACCTTTGAAGAGGAAATGTCGATCCCATTCCGCGAAATGATCGAACGCCATTGTGGCGGCATTATTGGTGGCTGGGACAATTTGCTTGCGGTTATTCCGGGTGGCTCATCCGTGCGTTGTGTACCTGCCGATGATATCAGGGACTGCAAGATGGATTTTGACAGCTTGCAAGCACTCAAATCCGGCCTTGGAACCGCCGCGGTCATTGTGATGAACCGCGAAACGGACATCATCCGTGCAATCGCGCGTCTGGCTTATTTCTACAAACATGAAAGCTGTGGCCAGTGCACGCCTTGCCGTGAGGGCACGGGCTGGATGTGGCGCGTGCTGACCCGCATGGCTGAAGGCAGGGCACAGAAGAAAGAAATAGACATGCTGTTGGAAGTGACCAAACAGGTCGAGGGGCACACAATCTGTGCATTGGGCGATGCAGCAGCCTGGCCGATCCAGGGTCTGATCACCCATTTCCGGGGTGAGATTGAAGCACGCATTGATGCCTATACCGCGCGTTCAACCGGCGAGGGTGCTGTGACTGACAAAGTACTGGAGGCTGCGGAGTAGATTCTATGGCCATCGAACTTCTTACTTATGCAAAGCAAGCCGTAATTCGTCATATAGCAATTTGGGTGATGTTAGCTGTTATTGGATATTCGCTAGGTGTGATGGCGTTTCGTTGTGAATTCCAGTTAGCTGTGTTGGGTGTGGCTGTAGCAGCTGTGTTGTGTGCTATATGCATCGGTTATTTATGCATCGCATTTCTGAACAGAGTCATGAACCAAAAAATACATGACCGCGATCAGCGATTTGGAGTTCAGTTGTTTTGTACAACAATTGGATTTTCGGCTGCGCTATATGTTTCAATGCTCTCAGAAGGCTACAGACTCTGTAAGTAAATTATGATGCACCTAGCTGAACTCAACATAGCCAAGCCCAAATTCGCCAATGACGATCCGCGTTTTGCGGGTTTCATGAACAATCTGGCACGCATCAACGAACTTGGTGCGACGATGCCGGGTTTTGTCTGGATTCACAAGGACGAGTCGGGTCACGCGATGGACATGCCAACGCCCTGGCCGGATCATGCGGCCAATCTGACCGTCTGGGAAACACCGGAAGCACTTGAGCATTTTGTCTGGAACACGGTGCACAAACAGTTCTACAACCGCAAGGCGGAATGGTTCGATGCGATGGAAAGTCATCACTTTGTGATGTGGTGGGTTGAAGAAGGAAACAGACCTTCTTTGGATGAAGCAAAAGAACGGCTTGAACATCTCGACAAACACGGCAATACCGACTACGCGTTTGGCTGGTCGCATCTGCCTCACGTGAAACTCTGGCAAACGCAACGCTGCGCATAAGGAAAGTCTGATACCGATGGCAAAACTGATCATCGACGGCAAAGAGATCGAAGTTCCGGACCATTACACGGTCCTGCAGGCTTGCGAAGAGGCTGGCGCCGAAATTCCGCGTTTCTGCTTCCATGAACGTCTGTCGATTGCAGGCAATTGCCGCATGTGTCTGGTGGAAGTAAAAGGCGGTCCGCCAAAGCCGCAGGCTTCTTGCGCATTGGGCGTTCGCGATTGCCGTCCGGGCCCGAACGGTGAACCACCTGTTATCGAAACCCGTTCTCCGATGGTCAAAAAGGCGCGGGAAGGGGTGATGGAATTCCTCCTGATCAACCACCCACTTGATTGTCCTATCTGTGACCAGGGTGGCGAGTGTGACCTTCAGGACCAGGCTATGGCCTATGGTGTCGACAAGAACCGTTTTGCCGAGAACAAGCGCGCGGTTGAAGACAAGTATATCGGTCCGCTCGTGCGCACAAAAATGACCCGGTGCATCCACTGTACGCGTTGCGTCCGGTTTACAACAGAAGTTGCCGGCATCTCAGAACTTGGCCTGCTTGGCCGTGGTGAGGATGCGGAAATCACAACCTATCTCGAAACAGCAATGACCTCCGAGATGCAAGGCAATGTGATAGACCTTTGTCCGGTTGGTGCGCTGACTTCGCGTCCGTATCAGGATACGGCGCGCCCGTGGGAATTGCGCAAAACAGAATCCATTGATGTCATGGATGCAATCGGATCCAACATCCGGGTTGATGCTCGAGGTCGCGAAGTGATGCGGATCATGCCGCGGCTTCATGAGGATGTGAATGAGGAATGGATTTCCGACAAGTCCCGCTTCATCTGGGATGGCCTTCGCTCCCAACGTCTGGACCGTCCATATGTTCGCAAGGCAGGCAAGCTTAAGCCCGCAACATGGGATGAGGCATTCACAGCAGTCGCAAAAAAAGTGAAAGCTGTAGAGGCAGACAAGGTTGGCGCGATTGCAGGTGCAATGACCGGTGTCGAAGAGATGTATGCCATGAAGCAGCTTCTTGGCGCACTTGGTTCTGCAAACATGGATTGCCGTGAACCGGGCAGCGCTCTTGATCCTTCAAGGGGCCGGGAAAGCTATCTGTTCAATGCAACAATCGCAGGCATTGAAGAATCTGATGCACTTCTGATCGTCGGCTCCAATCCGCGGTTTGAGGCAGCAGTGCTCAACAGCCGTATCCTAAAACGGGTGAAAATGGGTGGATACCCGGTTGGTGTGATTGGTCAAGTTGGTGACCTTCGCTATCCATACGAGGATTTGGGTGCAAAAGCTGATGTTCTCAAAGACCTTGTATCGGGCAAGAACAGATTTGCCGCAAAACTGAAAGATGCAAAAAAACCGCTGATCATTGCTGGTCAAGGCGCATTGAACCGTTCGGATAGTGCGGCGATCCTTGGCATGGTTGCACAACTTGCAAAAGATACAGGTGTCATATCGGAAGACTGGAACGGTCTGTCCATTCTTCATACCAATGCAGGAACCGTGGGTGGGCTTGATGTGGGCTTTGTGCCCGGTTCAGGCGGAAAAGACACGGCATCCATGATGGCTGATATGGATGTTCTCTTCCTGATGGGGGCTGATGAAGTTGACATGCAGGCAATCAAAGGCTTCACGGTTTACATGGGAAGCCATGGCGATGCGGGTGCGCACCGTGCGGATGTGATCCTTCCTGCAGCGGCTTATACCGAGAAGTCTGCAACATTTGTGAATACAGAGGGCCGGGTCCAGATGACCGGTAGAGCTGCATTTGCGCCAGGTGAGGCCAAAGAAGACTGGGCCATTCTTCGTGCGCTTTCTGCTGTTCTGGATCATACGTTGTCTTTTGACAGCCTCGGTGATCTCAGGACGCAGCTTTATTCAGATTATCCGCATTTTGCGACTCTTGATGATGTTGCCGAAAGCGGCGTGAGTGATGTAAACGGGTTTGCAACCGCACTCGGTGCTGTCAATGCGGACAAGGTTCTGGCAGTTCCTTTAACCAGTCCGATCAAGGACTACTTCATGACAAACCCGATTGCCCGCGCCTCGAAGGTCATGGCTGAGTGTTCAGCCCTGCGCTCTGGTGCAATGCAGCAGGCAGCGGAGTAGGTGGTGGCATCATGGAACTTCTGATCAGCATACTGACTTCCGATCCGGTCATCATCTTTGCAAAAAGCCTGTTGCTGCTGGTGTGTCTGTTGCTGTTGACTGCATATATCCTTTACGCTGACCGCAAGAT
>JBCCYR010000236.1:0-4930 GCA_039189355.1 Pseudomonadota bacterium | reverse complement strand
TGCGAATGTGCCGCCTTCACAAATGCCGAACAGGCAGACCGGATTTCCATCGTTTCGTTCAACAACATGTTCCATGCATGAACCGAGGTACAAATCGACATAATCATCGAAATTGAGATACTGGTCGGCACGGGTCGGATTGCCCCAATCCACCACATAAACATCAACGCCTGCAGCCAGCATGTTCCGCACAAGTGAGCGGTCTTCCTGAAGGTCGATCATGCTCTGACGGCCGAAAAGACCATAGCAAATCACGACTGGTGGCAACTTGGCTTTTGTCTTCGTCACGGGCTCGTAATGAAAAAGCCGGACCTTGTCGATCTCAAAGACTGTCTCGTATGCGCTCTCCGCGATCAGGACGTCTTCATCTGCAACCTGCGTGAGAACACCGCCAGATTTCATTGCCTTGGCGCCAGTTTCCATGATCTGCTGCATGGCGACAGCCCAGGCTTCCAGAGCCTTGTCGCTCTCGGCCAAACCATCACTTCTGCCATAGCGATCCACGGTCATCAGGATTTGGTGTCCTTGATCCTTGCCAATTCACGTTTTACCTCACGCAATTCCCTGCGCAACTGATGCATCATGAGTGTGAGGTCATCAATTTCTGTACGTGTGGGTATCTGCCAGACTTCACTCCAGTCTTCCGCCATGTCGCGCTGCCGTGCACGAATTTCGGTAGAGGCACGGATCATGCGTTTCTGGGCATCGAGAAAGGTGTCACTGCCCTGCGCTTCAAGAAGCGCCTTGTTTGCAGCTTTCAGCCATTCATCAAGCGCTTCATTGACATTACCGGATTTAAGATCGTCGATCGTATATTTTTCGCTGAAAGCCATATACGCCGTTGTCCATGCATCCTGCATGACACGCGACATGTCGTTTGCAGCCTGCTGGTAGTCCAGTGATTCCCGCCAGGCTTCTGCCGCTTTCTGTTGTGGCATCATGAGGTCGGCAAATTGTGGTCCGCGTGCAATGGAGTCCAGCATGACCCGCAACTGCTCCGGGGCATATTGCGTCCATTTCTGCGGGTCAAGCATTGAAAAGAATGCATCAGGCCCCTGCCTGAAATCTGTTGTGAACGGATTTTGAGGCTGTGCCATGGAACTAATGTCCCACGTCGGAGCCCAGGACTTGATGAAGGACTGCCAGGCAGCCATCGGATCGGTTTGCTGGGACGCACCTGAATCCGTCACTCCCTTAAGCGAGTTCTTGAACTGGTCAGCCACTTCGGCTTGCGCCTTGAGAAAGGCATCCTGGCCCTGTTGCCAGATATCCATGATTGCATCGAAGCTGTTGTCTTTATCGTTCAAAGGTCACCCCCAATTCCGTGACAGTTCATGATCAAAGAGCTTGTGTGTAGATGTCAAGCGCGGCTTCATAAGTCATCTCGCGCGGATTGTTGACCAGCAGGCGTTGCTGTTTCATTGCATCTTCAGCAAGCATTGGAAGGTGGTTGTGGTTGACCCCGACTTCTGAAAGCTTGCTTTGCATGCCAAGATCCGGTCCCATCTTCTTGAAACCCTCTACCATTGCATCGCACGCATCCTTTTCGGATTTGCCCGCCGTATCGCGGAAAATGATCGGTGCAAGTTCTGCGTAAAGGGAAGAGGCCTCGGTCATGTTGAAATCAAGTACGTATGGAAGGACGAGCGCATTTGACAGTCCGTGCGGCACCTTGAAGTGTCCGCCGAGCGGATAGGCAAGCGCATGGACAGCAGCAACCGGCGCGTTGGCAAATGCCATTCCTGCAAGCATGGACCCCAGCAGCATGTTTGATCTGGCTTCCCGGTCTTCAGGTGTATTGCAAGCAGCATAGATTGAGTTTCCAAGCAGATCGAGTGCCTGACGGGCAAGTGTATCAGACACAATGTTCTTCTTGTGCTTTGAAGTATAGGCTTCAATTGCGTGTACCATCGCGTCGATACCTGTTGCCGCGGTTACATGCGCCGGAAGGCCGACCGTCAGTTCCGCGTCCAGAATTGCCCAGTCCGGGAGAAGCTGGTGGGAAACCACACCCTTTTTCTCATTGGTACCAGTTGTAACAATCGAAATCGGCGTAACCTCGGAACCGGTTCCTGCGGTGGTTGGCGCCAACACCATGGGAACGCGTCCACCCTTTACCAGTCCAACCCCGTACATTTCCTCAATCGGTTGGTCAGAGCCAATCAGGACTGCGATCAGTTTCGCTGTATCCATGGATGACCCACCGCCAACAGATACGACACCATCGACACCGGCTGCTTTTGATTCCTCAACCGCTTTCAGAATCATTGCCTCAGGTGGATCGGCGACAACGTCATCAATGATATGAACATCGACACTTGCCTCTTTCAAACTGTCAAGGGCTGCCTGAGCAAGGCCAAGTTCGATAATGATCTTGTCTGTTACGAAAGCAACTTTCTTGCAGCCCATATCGGTCATGATGCCACCGATTTTTGAAGTGCTGCCAACTTCACTCAGAATGGATTTGGTAGTCTGGAATTGAAACGCGTGCATTATAAAAACCTTATTTTACAAGTTCTGTTTCTTCTTCGAGCGACTTCATGCCTTTCAGACGCTCAGTCAGCTTCATGTTCTCGGAATAATCAACCGGGCAGTCGATGAGGGAAACACCGCCATCGTTCATGGCTGCATTGAGAGTGGCGTG
The DNA here is from genome assembly GCA_039189355.1 of Pseudomonadota bacterium. Classification (GTDB taxonomy): domain Bacteria; phylum Pseudomonadota; class Alphaproteobacteria; order Rhizobiales; family Rhizobiaceae; genus JAALLB01. Next base: position 2,286 of record JBCCYR010000236.1, on the reverse strand, counting down.
CAGGTCTTCGGTCTTTTCAATCTTGTAGCCTTTTGCGCCAAAACTTTCTGCAAAGGTCACAAAATCCGGGTTGCCGACATCCACATTGCTTTTGCGGCCGTATTCGCGAAGCTGGTGCCATTCAATGAGACCAAGCTTGTTGTCGTTGAACATCAAAACCGTGATGTTGAGTCCGAGACGAACAGCGGTTTCAATTTCCTGATTGTTCATCATGAAGCCGCCATCACCGCATACAGCGAGAACGTTGCGCTCCGGGTAGGTTAGCTTGGCAGCAATCGCACCTGGCAAAGCTATGCCCATGGAAGCAAAGCCGTTTGAAATGATACACGTATTCGGTCGCTCGGCCTGGAACATCCTGGCCATCCACATTTTATGGGCGCCAACATCAGAAATCACGACATCTTCCGGATTGAGGACCTTGCGGATATCACAAATGATCTTCTGGGGTTTTGCCGGGAAGCTGGTATCGTTTTCATGCGCACTTAATTCGGCGACGATTTTCTGGCGCAGCTTTTTCATCGGTTTGCTCGGGTCACGCTCGCAACGCGCAGCAATCCGGCGCATCGAGTCCTTGATGTCACCGATCACCCCGACCTCAACGATATAGTTGGCATCAACTTCAGCCGGTGAACCATCGATGTGAATGATGCGTTTGTCTTGCTTCGGATTCCAGTGAGCCGGATCGTATTCAACCATGTCATAACCGATGCACAGAACCAGATCAGCTTCGTCAATCCCAAAGGCAACCAGATCGTGGGCCTTCAACCCGACCGTGCCAATGCTGAGCGGGTGGGATGACGGGATAACGCCTTTTGCCATGAAGGTTGTTGCAACAGGCGCATTAATGGTCTCGGCAAACTCGACCAGTGCCTGGCTGGCATTGTGGCGGATAATGCCGTTACCCGCGATGATAACAGGGTTTTTGCTCTCGGTGATTTTTTCTGCCACCTGGCTGCATTTGCCTCGTGCGGCTTCCGGCATCAATGGATACTGAACTTTTAGAGGCACGGCATTACCCACCTGCATGTCCGCAACATTTTCCGGGAAATCTATGAATGCAGCACCCGGTTTTTCCGCCTGCGCAAACTTGAAGGCCTTGCGGACAATCTCGGGAACGATTTCAGGTTCGCGTATCTGTGTGCTGTATTTTGTAATGGGTGCAAACAGGTTTACCAGATCGAGAATCTGGTGGCTTTCCTTGTGCATCCGGGTCGTTGCACCCTGACCTGCTATCGCTACAACCGGTGCCCGATCCATGTTGGCATCAGCTACGCCGGTCACCAGGTTGGTTGCGCCCGGCCCCAATGTCGACATGCAAACCCCAGCCTTTCCGGTCAGCCGTCCATATACGTCAGCCATGAAAGCTGCTGCCTGTTCGTGGCGGGTAACAATGAATTTGATGTTGCTGTCCAGAAGCGCGTCCATAACAGCGATATTCTCTTCGCCGGGAATGCCAAATATGTATTCGACACCTTCATTCTCGAGACATTTTACAAGAAGTTGAGCAGCGGTCAGATTTCTTGTTGTTTTCACAGCAGGCCTCCGTTGTTTGGGCATTGGTGATGACATCATCACACAATTCTATTTCCAAGCATACTCAAACTTGGAAAATCAGGGTCTCCAAACCACGCAGACACTGCCCGTACAATAGTCAATTGTGCAATCTAGACGTGCCGTTAGCGCATATCTAAGACATTTCAATGACGACTTCAACAGTTTGACTCCCTTGATTTGTGCAATGCACAATATTTATGTTGCAATGCACAAATTTACTGCTATATTAGAGATTGTAAATCCTCGGGAAAGACAGCTATCCCGTTCCACGCAAACAAGGATGAGACCATGACCAAGAAAATCGATGCGACTGAAACACTCGAGCAGTCCAAAGAGTACATGACAAAACACATCGCAAATTCAGAAAAGCTTGTTGAAAGCATGATCGAACTCAATGCTGCCATGTTCAAGGGCGGCGAAACCCTCGCAAAAAAAGCATATGACAACTACGTTTCAAACGTCGCTGCTTCTTTTGACGGCATCAAGGCACTTAATAAAACCGCTGATGTTCCAGAGTTTTACAAAGTTGCTACATCCAATATCGCTGCTGCAACCGAGCGTTATTCAGAGCAGGCAAAAGGCTTCTCAGAGCTCGCAAGCAAAGTGATGAAGGAAACCACTGAAGCTGGCCGTCAGGCTTACACAAAAACTTTTCCAAACAACGTTTAAGTCCATTCTCTCCTCCCAGGACTTAAATCGTTGAAAATGATGCCGCCGGCCTGAAAAGCCCGG
>JBCCYR010000235.1:0-4957 GCA_039189355.1 Pseudomonadota bacterium | reverse complement strand
GCCGTCTTTTACCTCTCTATAACAGCATCTGGCAATAATAAAGGGCGGGATGAACCGCATAAAACGACTTGGGTGAGGGCAAATGTTCACGGGCAACAACAACCATACGGCTGGCAGCCTAGTTTCGATTTCGCTGCTGATGTTCCTGGCTGCTTGCAATGCTTCAGGGACGCAAAGCAGTACAAAGGAAACGCTTCAACTGGGACAACAGGAGCGTGTTGCTGATGCACCAAAAGATCAAACCAATAATCTGCGTGCTTTTTGCCCCAAAACTGTCATCCGCGCAGGAACGGAAACCTATCGTACATTCACCGATGGGGTGACCAGGGACGATCCCGGCGCCCTGAATTCGCTGGAATTTCAGTCAACGATTACCGAAACTGTCAGGGAGTGCAATTATTCGCCAACCAATCTTAACATCAGGGTCGGTGTGCGCGGCCGCGTTATTAACGGGCCAACCGGTGCAACGGGAACGATTAATGTTCCGGTGCGTGTAGCGGTTGCGAATGTTTCGAGAGAAGTCTTCTATTCGCAACTTCATCAAGTGCCTGTGACGATCCCTGAAGGAGGCGCGAATGCAAAGTTCAGCTTCGTTGACGGGAACATTAATCTTCCGGTCCCCGACAAACCCAATCTGACAATATTCGTCGGCTTTGACGAAGGCCCGCCAGAGGACGCGGCACGAACCCAATAGCCGGTGTGACAGGGTAGGCTATTTTATGTCGGTCCCCGGTTTGAGTTTTCCTTCATAAAGACGTTTGAGATGCTTGATTTCCTGAGGTGAAAAGCCGAGCTTTTTCGCGTTCTGATAAATGCTGGTTTCAGCATTCCCGTCACACTCGCGTCGTTTACCCATCAGGCTATTGTTGTCGGATGATTGCATTTTTGAAAATCCCTGCATTCAGTTTCCAGAGGCGGGCGTCGTTCAGGTTACAACGATTGAAGAGCCGGATTTGACCCGGTCATACAAATGAATCACATCCTGATTGACCAGTCTCACACATCCGCTTGAAACGGCTTTGCCGATGCTGTGATGCTCTGGTGTTCCATGAAGACGGTAAAGCGTATCCACATTGCCCTGGAAAATGTACAGGGCGCGGGATCCGAGCGGATTCAGAAGGCCGGGTTTCATACCCCCGTTGGCAGCACTCCATTTGCGAAGTTCGGGCTGACGCTGGATCATTTCTTCTGGAGGAGTCCACGTTGGCCATTTCCGCTTCCAGGCAACGCGTGCCCGCCCGGACCACTCAAATCCGGCACGGCCAAGGCCAACACCATATCGCATGGCACGCCCGTCTTCTTCCACGTGGTAAAGGTAGAAATTCCTGGTATCGACAACAACCGTCCCCGGTTTTTCAGATGTCTGATACCGCACCCGCCGTCTGCGGAATTTTGGCTTCAGTGCGCTTCTTGGCACAGCCGGTATGGGAAATTGTTCATTCGGCAGTGCGGCATAGGCTGATGAAAATGGTTCAGCGGCAAATTCACGCCCTCCGCGATTTACAAAGGGGTTTGAGATGGAGCTGGAACAGCCTGCCACAAGGGCACAGCTTGAACCCACTAGAAAGGTTCTGCGGCTGAATTCAGTATTAACAGGTTTCATGTGTCTACTTCTTAAAAACAGGTGATTTAAAGTGCCTGCGCTTCATGTGTTTGGGAGTAACTGTCGATGCAGTAGGCGACCGCAGCCGTTTTAGGCATCGATCCGGTTACACACGATGGCGCCAGCCAAGTGATCAGTTATTTCAAAGAAGTATGCGTGGAGGCCTCTTGAGTGGATCTGAGACAAGATCCTGGCCGGTATTGTTCGACCATTCATAATCGCACTTCACCGGGATTTTGGCATCAAAACTGACGGTATTTGCAACAAGTGCAAGAACGATACCGCAGGTAATGGATGCAGCATTGCCCGGATCGTTTTTGCAATCGCAATGTTTGCCCGGCTGCTTATTGGCACTGAAATCACTGGTTTTGGCTCCATACGAACCAGTGTGGTCAAGAATCGCAACGATCTCGGTATGGCCGTTTGTCTGTGCACCGGGTAAAGCATCAGCATATGTGCTTGTTACATTTGAAAGAATCGTAACAAGCATGAAGCAAATCAGCGTGATGCAATTTGTAATGATGCGCATGCGAAAATTATACAATACGCGCATTCAGTCCAAAAGAATCCCGTATTCACATAGTCGTGAACAGGTCAGTCCATCCGGCTCCAATTTCCGAATGCTTCCACGATACCTGGAAGGTCAGCCAATCGGCTGATCACGGTTTCAGCACCTGCATCTGTCAACTGATCTGCATGCCCGGGCCAGGTGTGGCTGGCACCTGTAAATCCGACAACCCTTGTGCCAGCGGCAACCGCGCCCGCGATACCATGGACGGAATCCTCCAGAACAATCGCTTCCTCAGGCTGCACGGCAAACTCTTTCACGGCCTTGAGAAAGATGTCCGGCTTGGGTTTGAACAAAGGAGGATCGACATCCTGGGCAGAAAATACATAAGGGCGAAACCTGTCATACAAGCCTACGCGGGATAGCATCTGGCGCATCTTTCCCTGCGGTCCGTTGGAACAGACGCAGCGTGCTTGATCCAGCTGATCCAGAACGGTGTCGGCATCTGCAACCATGTTTGCTTCAAGGCCACATTTTGCATCCACAGTGGCTTGAATTTTCTTGATTGTATCTTCCGGCAGGTTATGGCCGAGTTCTTCTTCCATATCTTTGAGAATAAGCGCGCTATCCTTGCCGGCAAACCGTTCGGCAAATTCTGCTGGCTCCATTTCAATGCCGAATTCCTTGTAGACTTCGAGTTCTGCTTTAGCGGCCACGATTTCAGAATCCATCAAAACGCCGTCGCAATCAAAAATGATGAGCTGGATATCGGTCATTGGCTTCCTTTCGAATCGTAACGCATTCTTTACCCTATTCGGTAAGACTCTGCTCAGCATAAATTCCCGTTAGTATTGCGTAGGTAGGGTAATATGAGTGTTTTGAAACTGGCCGATATTGGCCGGACGGCTGCCAGTAAACCATCCTGGCTTAATTCCATCATCAAGGGCGATTGCGTTGCGGCACTGGAAAAGCTGCCGGAAAATTCCGTCGACGTGATTTTTGCAGATCCTCCCTACAATCTTCAATTGGAAGGCGAGCTTCACCGCCCTGACCAGTCAAAAGTCGATGCAGTGGACGACCATTGGGACCAGTTTGCCACATTTGAAGCCTATGATGCATTCAGCCGCGCCTGGTTGATGGCGGCACGCCGGGTGCTGAAACCGGAAGGCACGATCTGGGTGATCGGCTCCTATCACAATATTTTCCGGGTGGGCGCGACATTGCAGGACCTCGGGTTCTGGATTTTGAACGACATCGTCTGGCGCAAGACCAACCCGATGCCGAATTTCCGTGGGCGACGCTTCACCAATGCCCATGAAACCATGATCTGGGCATCACCCAACCAGAATGCCAAGGGTTACACGTTCAACTACGATGCAATGAAAATGGCGAATGATGAGGTGCAGATGCGCTCTGACTGGCTGTTCCCGATCTGCAATGGCGGAGAACGGTTGAAAGACAAGGATGGCAACAAGGTTCATCCGACCCAGAAGCCGGAAGCGCTTTTGCACCGTGTGATCATGTCTTCGTCGAAACCGGGCGATGTCATTCTCGATCCGTTCTTCGGTTCTGGCACAACCGGTGCGGTCGCCAAGCGTCTTGGCCGCAACTTTGTCGGCATTGACCGCGAAGACAAATACATCAAGGCAGCTTTGGCGCGTATCGATGCCGTGGAACCGGTAAAGTCTCCGCAACTGGTTGTGACGACCGGAAAACGCGCAGAACCGCGTGTGGCCTTTGGTGCCTTGCTGGAATCTGGACTGCTGAAGCCGGGCACCGTGCTAGCGGATTCAAAGAAGCGCTGGAAAACAAAAGTGCGGATTGACGGTTCACTGGAATATCAGGGCGAAACAGCTTCCATCCACAAGATGGGTGCAAAGGTTCAGGGCCTGGACGCGTGCAACGGCTGGACGTTCTGGCATGTTGCAGATGGCAAAACCTGGAAGCCGATTGACGAGTTACGCAAGGTTTATCGCACCGAGGTAATGGCTGCCGGCGGGTGAGGTTGCGGAAAGCTTGTCGCGCAGTTTGCTGTGAAATTTGCGTCCTGCCCTTTTGTGGTTTAGAGCCCTGCCGGAACCCCGCCAGTTACAGGTAAATTGATACCCGTCACGTAATTTGCCTGTGGACCGGCAAGATAGGCCACGGCATTTGCAACATCGTCTGGCAGTCCGGCATCACGAAGCGCGACATCTGCATATCGCAGCTCCTTGATCTCTTCGAGAGAAACCCCTTTCTCGGACGCGAGACGGATGTTGGCGGATTTGTGCATGTCTGTCGCAATGTATCCCGGACACACCGTGTTGCACAGGATGCCGTCCACTCCAAATTCTGCTGCCAAAGTCTTCGATAGCCCGACGAGCCCATGTTTCATGGCTGTGTAAGCACCAAACCCTGGTTCGGCTCCCAGGCTTCCTGTTGACCCGATATTGATTATACGTCCGCCTCCAATCTTCTTCATCTCTGGGATAACGGCTTGAGCCATCATCATTGGTCCCAACATATTGACCCGAAAACTGGTTTCCCATTGCTTAGGAGTTGTGGAAAGAAAATTACCCGAACCTGCCAGTGAGCCTGCGTTATTGACCAGAATGTCTATCCGCCCAAAGGCTGAAAGGGTTTGCTTGACACAAGCCTCAATCTGCAATGGAGAGGTAACATCAAGCTCCAAGGCAATCGCCTTTCCGTTTGCTTCAGCAATCTCTGAAACCAACGCGTCAAGCAATTCAACTCTGGCGTGATTTTTCCCGGCTATTTCAATCCTGTCATTTATGTCGGTAACAACGACATTTGCGCCATCTTGCGCAAGTCTGATTGCAATTGCACGACCAATCCCGAGTGGTGCG
>JBCCYR010000234.1:0-4962 GCA_039189355.1 Pseudomonadota bacterium | reverse complement strand
CCGATTGGTGAACGGTACGAAAATGCATTTCGTCGACACCGGCTCTGTTGAAGATGCATCCAAACCTGCCGTGGTTTTCGTTCATGGTGCCAGCGGCAATCTCAGGGATGCAAAGGCCGTTTACGAATCCAGATTAAAAGACGAACTGCGCCTGATCTTTCTGGATCGGCCCGGCCATGGTTATTCCGAACCATTTGAAGGTTCCAACAACCCGAAAATGCAGGCGGGTGCGATTGCAGGTCTTCTGGATGAACTTGGCATTGAGCAGGCAATTATCGTCGGTCATTCTTTTGGCGGTGTGGTGGCAGGTGCTTTTGGAGTTCTGCATCCGGAAAAGACGGCAGGCCTTGTCTTTCTCGCCCCAGTCACCCATCCCTGGCATACAGGCGTGGACTGGCACTATGATGTTGGAAACACACCAGTGATCGGCTGGGTTTTCTCGAATACCCTGGCAACCCCTGCAGGAAGCATGATTTATCCAAACGCGGTGAAGAAAGTTTTCCGGCCGAACAAGATGCCGTCCGATTACAAAGAACTTTCCGGTACGAGACTGGTACTGCGCCCACGCAATTTTCTGGAGAATGCGCAGGACGTTGCCCGGGTTCACAAACACGTTGAGGAATTCCAGCACCGCTACAGCGAAATCAAGGCTCCGACTGTGATCTACCACGGAGACCAGGACGATATTGTCAGCCTGGAAATTCACTCCATCAATGGTCTTTCCAAGGACATTGAAAATGCGAAACTCAACATACTGGAAGGGGTAGGGCACAAACCGGATTATATCGCCGCCGACCGTATTGTTGAAGACATTCTGGCGATTGCCAATGGGTTAGATGCCGGAGCGCCCGTCGCTGCCAACGAAAGCAATTCTTAACATGTTTGTTGCGCCTGGTGTTCGCAGTGGAACTCCGGCCGTGATGATCACCCTATCACCCGGCTTGGCGAATTTTTCTTTTGCGGCAATGGCGCAGGCACGATCAACCATGTCATCAAGATCGAGGGCATCTGCGGTAACAACGCAATGAATTCCCCATACGATGGACAATTTGCGGGCGGTTGCCACTACCGGAGACAATGCAATGATTGGTATCTGCGGCCGTTCGCGCGCAGCGCGCAGACCCGTGGTGCCTGAGCCCGTGTAACAAACAATGGCTGAAAGGTTCAGTGTCTCGGCAATCTGGCGTGCAGCAAGTGATATCGCGTCGGCACCGGTTGGTTCCGGTTCTGCGCGTTGTGCGTTGATAATGCCCGGATAGGTTGGGTCCTTTTCAATCTCGCCGGCTATTTTGTCCATCATCGATACGGCCTCGACCGGATAGTCGCCCACGGCAGATTCCGCAGACAGCATAATGGCATCCGCTCCTTCAAAGACGGCAGTTCCCACATCAGAAACTTCGGCGCGTGTGGGGAAGGGGGCTGCGATCATGGATTCAAGCATTTGCGTTGCAACCACGACTGGTTTTCCTGCACGGCGGCAGGCACGGGTTATCTGTTTCTGGATACCCGGAACCCGTTCGATCGGCATTTCGACACCAAGATCGCCGCGGGCGACCATGATTGCATCTGAAAGCTCGATAATGTCTTCAAGACGGCTAATCGCCTGCGGCTTTTCGATCTTTGCAAGAACGCCCGCTTTTCCCTTTGAGATCTTGCGGACTTCTGCAATGTCTTCCGGACGTTGAACAAAAGACGCAGCAATCCAGTCAACATCTTCCGCCAGTGCTGCATCGAGGTCCTTGTAGTCTTTCTCTGTAAGAGAACCAACACCAAGTTCAGTATCGGGCAGGCTCACACCTTTGCGGCTGGAAAGTTTTGAACCGCTCACTATTTCCGCAACAGCAGATGTTGCTGTTTCTTCAATGACCTTCAATAGTACCTTGCCGTCGTCAATCAGAATCCGGTGGCCGACTTCCAGTGCTTCCAGTATTTCGGGATGCGGAAGGTGAACCCGCTTTTGTGTTCCGGCTTTTTTGTCTAGATCGAGTGTGATCCTGTCACCCGGTTGAGCACTGATTTTCTCATCAGCGAAATCACCAAGCCTTAGTTTGGGGCCTTGCAAATCCGCCAGAATACCGATCGGTCTTCCGACTTCTTCTTCTACACTTCTGATAACCGAAACAAGCTCTTTCAGCACGTCATGCGAGGAGTGACTCATGTTGATGCGGAACAGGTCTGCTCCGGCATCAAAGAGTTTCTTGATCATTTCACGGGAACTGCTTGCCGGGCCAAGTGTTGCCAGAATTTTAGTACGGCGTGTTCGGTGTATCATTGTGCAGGAGCTGATTGGGACTGTTCCGTCAGTCGTACCATCCAGCTGTTACGATTGCCAGTATCGATCTCAAAGAACCCGGTTTTTATGTGACCGCGTTTGAAACAGTCTTCAACGCCTTCGATCTTGAATTCACGGTCATTGGTGCACATGAAAACATCGCCGCGCCACTGGCCACCCTTGTCGGCATCTTCCGCATAGATGTAGTAAAACCGGGATGACAGATCGCCTTCGATCAGGGAATTGCATGTTTCAGCCTGAATCTGGAACCAGCCTTCTGATATCCATCTTCCTTCTTGTCGGTAGCCAAGTGCAGCACCGACAAGGCTTTTGGTATCATTGCATATCCGGAAGTCCGCTTTTGCCGGCGTGGCCGTAAACAGACTGCCAGCCGTTGCAAGACTGCCTAGCAGAGAAAAAACGAGAAACAGTTTTACAAACCCGGAACCTGTTTTGATCATTTTTAACCGGTCCATTTCAGCCCATCCAATCCATGTCACTTATTCGCTTAACAGCAGATTCGTGTCAACATTTGGGAATTATGATCCATTTGCCCTGGGGCGCGACAACCAGACACCAAAAAGAATGAGTATGCTGCCCGACCATTGTAACGGACTCATTGTTTCATCGAAAATAAGCCATCCGAAAAAGGCAGCAGCGATTGCTTCTATGAAAATCACAAGTGACGAAAAAACCGCGGTCAATACGCCCATGGCAATGGTTACAAGACCCTGACCTCCGGCATGTGTCACGACACCGAGTGAAACAAGTGAAAACCAGCCACTTGCCGAGGTTGGTAGCAGCGTGCCTCCGGCAACAATCGCTACGACAAACAAAATTGCGGTTGTGATTACGGTCGACTTCCAGAATAACTCACCGCTTGCCGTTTCCTTTCGCGCAAAACGGATCGCGACAAAATATGAGCCGAGAAAAAATGAGGTGATCAGGCCGTAGATGTCACCGGTCAGTCTTGCAGGGTCTATCTGAAAACTTGATCCCATCAACAGCATCAGCCCGGCAACGCATATGATCAGCCCCAATATGGCGGTCGGATTGTTCTTTTCCCCAAGCATGTAGGGAGAGATTGCTGCAACCCATACGGGTGACAGACAGACCATGAACGTGGCGTTTGCCATGGTTGTGTGCAGAATTGCCAGGTGCCAGAAAACCAGATCGCCTGCAAAGAAGAACCCGGCGAGCATGATCGGATATGTGGTTGACAGGCCGGGCCGGCGCGAAGGTTTCTCAAAAAAGGCCCAGGCATACAAAACAGGCAATGCGAACAGAACTCTCCAGAAAGCGCTGGCAAATGCATCGACTTCTGCCTCCCGGACAAACACGGGCGAAAATCCCATGATAATTCCGCCGATCAGGAGTGCGAAGATTGCGGTTAAAAATGACATCTGTAAAATCCGCCGCGGTCCACCGAACTGGTAAAATGAATTGTCTGACATGTTTGAAATCGAAGTGCAGCAAAAATATATGGAGGATAACGTGTTTCCACTTTGGGAATCACTTTCAGACAGTGTAATTTGATGACAACCATATCCGGAGTTTAAGCCATGGATGAAAAGACGAAAACCGAGCTTGAGGCAGCTGCGTTCCGTAGACTTGTTTCCCATCTGCAAAACCGCACCGATGTTCAAAACATTGACCTGATGAACATGGCCGGGTTTTGCCGGAACTGTCTCTCAGACTGGTACAAGGAAGCTGCCGAAGAAAAGGGGCACGAAGTCGACAAAATGGCCGCACGCGAAGTGGTCTACGGGATGCCTTATTCCGAATGGAAAGAAAAATACCAGACTGAAGCAACCGAAGCACAAAAGGCTGCTTTTGAGGCCAGTCACAAACACTGATATTCAATACATTATTATTATTAGGAGATATGCATGGTTGATGCAATGGTAGCGCGCGAACAGTTACGGTCTATCGTAGAGCGTGTGGAGCGGTTGGAAGAAGAAAAGAAAGCGATTTCCGATGATATACGCGATATCTATGCAGAGGCCAAGGCAAACGGCTTTGATACCAAGGTTCTGCGTCAGGTTGTGAGGTTGCGGAAACAGGATTTGACTGAACGTCAGGAGCAGGATGCTGTTCGCGATCTTTATCTTCAGGCTCTGGGGATGCTGCCGGATTTCGAACCGGATTCCGCAAATCCGTCAGAATGATTGCTTCGTTTGGTTCTACTTGAAATTTGTGAAGTCCAGAAACTCCAGCGAACTTCCTGAAAAACTGTTCGTAAGTTGACCACGCTGGTCCTGTACGAAACCGCGTGAAAGAACTGTGCTTGGCAGTTCGCGAATGATGTTGCGGGCGTAGGCAGGTGGTCTGATTTCCGCAATGTCCGCGATCGACGCGTTTGCGGCAAGTGCCCATTTGCCCGTGATACGTTCTTCGATGCTTATGCTCTGAAGGCTTTCGAGCCTTCTGATTGATGCATCACCTGAATAGATTTCTTGCGAACTGGAAGCAACGAGAAGTGTACGTTGGGCTGGTACCGGAATGGGAATTGATTGGGCTACTTCACGAGCACTATCTTGTTCAACGTCTTTTGCGACCGGATTTCGCACCGGCAATGCGATGTCGCCACTTTCCTTGGCGCCAGGCTCAATAGGTTGCAAAGCAGCGAGTTCGATATCTTTTTGTATCGGGCTGATTTCAGCCTGGTTCCGCCTATGCTCGAACTCCGT
>JBCCYR010000233.1:0-5008 GCA_039189355.1 Pseudomonadota bacterium | reverse complement strand
CACCCAAGCCGGTAACAACAATCGGCAATTCATGCGGCGGCAAGGCGTCTGTGTAATGAAGTACAGAAGTTACCGGCAGATTTTCACAGCCAACGGGACCATCGATGATAACTTGCAAACCCTTGATAGCCGTGAAGGCATAAACTGAACCCCAATATCCACCGGCACGGTCATGATCCAGAATTAGCGTCATTTCCCGACCGCCTCTCCGGCATCCACCGCATTTGCTGCACGTGCTGCCTTCGCCGCGTACTTTTTCTTGAACTGGGGCCGGTCTTCGGGCGTCTTGTCCCATACCCCCGAGGCATAGCCCTCACCGACACCTTCAAAAAATTCTGTCATTGCGTCGAAACGCGGTTTGTTGGCAATGGCTGCATTGACAACCTGCGCCAGCGAGCCGGCGCCTGCCGGACCCATCAGTGGTCGTGCGGAAATCAGGTTGGTGAAGTAAAGAGCCGGTGTAGACGCTTCCTTGGCCTTCTGAACGACCGGTGTCGTGCCGATTGCAAGATCAGGCTGGTATTCACTGAATGCAGCGAGATCGTCTTCCAGTGAGGCGCGGAACTTGACGTGAACACCTTTGGCCTCCAGCCATTCGCGATCTGCGTCAGACCATCGGGTTCGCGGACAGGCGGAACCTACATAACGAACATCTGCACCGCTTTCGATCAGCAGGCGGGCGACCAGCAGTTCAGATCCCTCGTATCCTGAAAGGGTTATTCTGCCAGAGATTGGCGTGACCGCGAGAGCGTTCTTTATGGCGGAAAGAATCTGTGCCTTTGCAAGATCAGTCTTTTTCGGATCGACATTGCAGGCCTTTCCAATGGCATCCAGCCAGTCTGATGTTCCCTCCACTCCAACAGGTGCAGAACCGACGACATTTCTGCCCGCACCTTCAAATTCCCGGATTGAAGCCGTGTAGAAAGGGTGGATGGCAGCAACGGCAGCACAATCGAGCGCTGAATATAGTTCACGCCATTCCCGTGTCGGAACAACTGTCCCGGCCTGAAGCCCCATCGGCTCCAACATCGCACCAATGCCAACCGGATCTGCCGGAAACATTTCACCCAACATGGTGATGCGCGGCTTGTCACTGGATGGCGTCGTATCGGGTGCTGCAACCGGCCCGTTCTCAATTTCCCTTCGGGCGTAGGACAGCATGGCTCCTGCCAAAACATCCTTGGCTTCCGCATGGGTCGGCACACCAAAACCTGGCACGTCTATGCCTATGATCCGCACACCGTTGATTGCTTCCGGAAGCATTTGCAAAGGCACACCCGAAGCAGTCGGAACACAGAGATTGGTCACGATAATCGCATCGTACTTCTCCGGATCAGCCATTTCGTGAACCGAATCGCGGATGTCTTCGTATAGTTTACCGGTCACCAGACTTTCGGAATCAAACGGCACATAGCCAACCGTGCGCCTTGCTCCGTAAAAATGTGATGTGAAAGTCAAACCGTATACACAGCAGGCGGAGCCGGAAAGAATGGTAGCCGTACGCCGCATCCGCAAACCGACCCGCAACGAACCAAACGCAGGGCACATGCTTTGCGGCTGATCATGCGGACCTTGCGGATAGTCTTTTGCCAGTTGATCAAGCAACTCGCTTTTTCCTGCCTTCTCCGCAGCACGCTTCATCTCCCCAGCTCCGGCATGACATCCGAGACCGTTGTCAAAAGCTGAATCTCCTGCACCAGCCTCTTCAGGCGATGCAAGATCATCCAATCTGCTTTCATCAAGGAGGGGAGTTTCTTCAATCATGCCGGATTACAAATTGTCGTAGACAACCTCCAAAGAAGTTCGGTTGATTATTGAGGGGTCACACATATCTTCAGGCAACGCAGGCTCAAGCACATAGTCAGCACCTGTTTCCTTGGAAGAAAAAAGGCCGAGCAAACCTTCCTGGTCGAGCGGAGACGGCTGTCTGGGAGGAGCTGACATCATGTTCTCGGCAAGCTCTGAGAACATTGGCCCCCATTTCCCCGACGGATCACCTACGATCTGATAGCTTGCAGATTTACGGCGAATATCTTCATCCTGAGGGATTGCGGCCAGAACGGGTATTCCTACCTTTTCGGCAAACGCATGCGCTTCGCCTGTGCCGTCATCCTTGTTGACCAGCATTCCAGCCACACCAACATTGCCACCAAGCTTCCGGAAATATTCAACTGCGGAACAAACGTTGTTTGCCACATACAGCGACTGCAAATCGTTCGAACCGACAACAATAACTTTCTGACACATGTCGCGGGCTATCGGCAGGCCAAAGCCGCCACAGACCACATCCCCAAGAAAATCAAGCAGGACATAATCGAAGTCCCACTCATGGAAACCCAGCTTTTCGAGAAGCTCAAATCCGTGAATGATGCCGCGCCCACCGCATCCCCGACCGACTTCAGGGCCGCCAAGCTCCATCGCGAAGACGCCATCCCGCTTAAAGCAAACATCTGATATTGATACTTCATCACCTGCCGCCTTTTTGGCGGCAGATGTTTCAATGATGGTTGGGCAAGATCTCCCGCCAAAGAGAAGTGATGTGGTATCCGATTTAGGATCACATCCAATCAGCAGAACCTTCTTGCCTTGTTGCGCCAAATTGTAAGATAAATTCGCGAGTGTAAAACTTTTGCCGATGCCCCCCTTACCGTAAATAGCGATAATCTGAGTTTCCTTGGTTATTTTTCCGGTATGAACCGGATCAGGCTCAATCGATGCTTCATGACGCAGAAGATCAGCCGCCTCGGCGCTCGCGTCCTCCTGAGCGTCCGTCACAATGATTCCTTCAGTCATGAGGCTTCCTTCCAATTTAAAACCATCTTCAGGCATTCGGGATCCTCGAATGCGGTTTGATATGCTTCGACGGCTGCATCTGCCGAACTACGATGACTAATCAATCCGCCAAGCGATAAGCGTTCGGCATCGACAAGATCACGTACCGCGACCAAGTCTCTCTCTTGCCATTCTGCAGAAATGCGCAATCTGGCTTCTTTCATGAATGCAGGTGGAAAATCAAAACTGATCGGTGTTGGATAAAATCCAGCCAGGATAACCTCGCCTCTTGGTGCAAGCGCCTGGATCAAGTGATCAAGCAGCAACGCATCGCCAGACATGTCCATAATGCAGTCATACTGACGGCCCTCATGATCTTCAGGATTTATGACATGGAACCCATCAGGATTGTTTGAACGACGCCATTCCTTTTCCCAAATGACTGGTGCATTCCCGCCAAGGGATACGCATAGGCGAGCAGCAAGACGTCCGAGGACACCATTTCCAACAATCAAATCAGGAAGCTTTGACTGATTTTCCCGTAAAGCGTGATACGCCGTTGCCGCTAACGCAAGCAGGACAGCGTCCTCTTCCAAACCTTCCGGCACACGAAATGCCTTTTCAACATCAGTTATTAGATGAGACGCTGCACCACCGAACAATCCTCTTACTTCTTCGTAAGCCGAACAGCCAGGCACAAACACCAGTTCGCCAACCCGATCTTGATGATCAGACGGTGCATCCACAATTCTGCCAACAGTTTCATATCCCGGAACCAGTGGATATCCCATGCCCGGGAAGCTTGGCATCCGCCCATCCCATAACAATCGCTCAGTGCCTGTACTTATTCCTGACCAAAAAGTCTCAACAACAACCGACTTCTCAGACGTCTCTTTCATGAGTGTCTTGTCAAATATGAGCTTCTGCGGCTCTTCAAATATAACGGCGTTAGCCTGCATTTTTCCAACCAATGCACAAATTGCAATAGCGGACTCCCTGAGTGTCATAATATTTGGACGCTTTTTATTGTCAAGATTTTAAGAACATTAAATGACACTATTTTTCTGCCGAGATAATGCTTGTGACAAAAGGATAACGGGTTGGGATCCGGCGAATGTTCCGAAATCCCGCTTCTTCAAGCATAATGCTGATCTCTTCAGGCGACCTTGGTTTTCCGCTTCCCATCGCATAAAGGTAAAAATTGAAGTACGCATCGCTGATACGATGAGCATGACCGCCCGTGGACATGGGTTCGCAAATCAAAAGTGTTTGGCCGGGCTGAAGTGCTTTATTTGCTGCAGCAAAGATTTTCATGACCTTGTCATCGTCGTGATCATGAACGATGCGCACCAGAGTGATTAGATCAGCATTTGCAGGCAAATCATCATCAAAAAATGATCCACCGTGAAATTGCATTCGATAATATGCGTGACTAGCTTGGGTCGCATTGCGCGCAAGTTCCACAACCTCAGGGAGATCGAACAGCACGAGGTCAAGATGCTCGTAAGCTTCTCCTATATTGGACAGGAAAGTTCCCTTGCCGCCCCCTACATCCATTACTGTTCGAAAATCCATAAAGTTCACTGCAGCAATAACCTCTTCCGAGACCATTTGCTGACTTGCGCTCATAAGCTTTGAATAAGCGGCGACATCTTTTTTCTGTGCCGAAGCCGGGGTAACATTTCTTGCGTAATCCCAGTACTTGGACAAATTCGTCTCACCTCTCCCCGTTTTAAGGAGTGAAACAGGATCCTGCAGATCCCTGTAAAAAGCGTGATGATGCAAGATCATCGCTTGTGCCCCAGCATTAATTGACAAAGCGGCGCCCAAATCGCCAAATCGAAAACAACCCTTACGTTCTTCCAACAATCTCAGGGAGGCTGCACCCTTGGCCAACCTTGTAGTTTCATCAATGCCAAGCCCGATGTGCCGCGCCAAATCATCCAGCGTTGCCCCTCCAGCTTTCAGACCAGGACAAGAGAAGACATCCAGCTCGACACAAGCCACAAGAATCTGGGAATAGACAAATCCGGAAACTATATCGAACAATTCGTTTTGCCGTTTCCGAACAATTGGGCGCGTTATAGGAAACTTTAAAACAAACTGATGAAACTTCTGAGATGTGAGACACATGTCCCGGAAATCAAGCCATGCATCATAGAGGCCCATTTCAGGAAAATTCCAAATTATTATGCAGCAGATTTTGCAAGTTTTGAGGGAACAAGTCTGGTCGCCT
>JBCCYR010000232.1:0-5013 GCA_039189355.1 Pseudomonadota bacterium | reverse complement strand
GGGCACTGAAACGAAAGTGAGTAGAATTCACCCGAGGAAACGATAGTGATATTATCGAAGGTCGTGCAGGCCGCCTTGTGATCACCCACGGAGATCGCCTTCTCCGTTTTGTATGTGAGCTTTTTTTGTTCTTTGTGAAGCAGGGCACGTGGAGGTTGTCATACTAAACCAAGGCCAGGACAGAAGCGCCGTTGAGGATGCGCAGTTATGATTATCACCCACAAAATTGCACTTGCGCCCAACAACGTACAGCGACATATTTCGCCAAAGCATCCGGCGTTGCCAGGTGCGCTTGTAAATGTGCTTTGGTCGAGTGGTAGAAACAATACATGGCATATAAGCGTGATAGTAAAGCTCCCAGGCCAACTCAAACACCCTTGCGCCGCCAGCTCAATGAGATTAAACGCAAACAGTTTTCATGGACGCTGGATATCACCAAAAACGCTCCGCTAATGGCGGTTATCCAGCTTGGAAAAGAATTAGATGATTTCTTTCATGGTCGCGCAAAACACCCCAAGAAAGGCGTCCATGGCCGGTTTACTTTGGCCAATTGCCAGTTCGCAGCAAACGCTTCCCACATACGCATCCCGAACCTTGGTTGGGTGCGCATGCGCGAGGCGTTGCGCTTTAAAGGTAAAATCATGTCGGCGACTGTCTCCCGCGTCGCTGATCGCTGGTTTGTCAGTATCACAGTAGGCATAGGAGTTTCAGATCATGGTGTGCGTGCGTTCGCGACCGCATACTCAGACAGCCAGCGCACCACCTACGCCAGTACGTTTTACCAGGACAAGGTGTTCCCGCTTCTGTTGCTTATCGACAAGCTTATTGGCTTACGCGCCCGCGCCAGGAACGATCAGCGGAAACGGCATCACAGCAAACGCATTGATCGCAAGATTAACCGGGCTAAAGACTTGGTTTACGATCTACACAAGCGCGTTTGCTTTCGACCTTGTCCAGAAGTTTGACGTGTTGCTTATGCCAAGCTTTGAAACGCGCGAGATGGTTGCAAAATCGGATCGTAAGATCAAAAGTAAGACGGTGCGTTCCATGCTTGGCTTGGCGCATTACCGCTTTAAGCAGCACCTTGCGTGGGTGTGTAAGAAGTACGGCAATCACCTTGTGATTTGCAACGAAGCATACACGTCTAAGACACGATCTTGGGATGGCAGCGTTAAAGCAAACCTAGGTGGTGCAAAGACGATCAGCGATGGCACGATTGTCGTTGATCGAGATGTGAATGGCCTGAGAGGAATTTTGTTTCGAGCACTGTACGGCAACCTGGGCAGTGATCAGGCAAGGAGAACAGCATGAGGATGCGTTCTTTGCGGTTTAAATAAAGTATTAAATAAACAATTTAGTGGATAATATAAATGCATATACTCAGTTTATCAAAGATATTTTGTCAGCCAAAATACAGTTTTGTGGTCTTTGCATTAATTGTTACATTTACCGTTCTTTCCGGAAAGTCGGCGTTTTCTAAATCAAAACCTGAAGAGGGAAGGATTTCAGATCAGAAAATTGTTTCCATCGGGGGAGATATAACTGAAATTCTTTACGCTCTTGGTCTTGGAAGTCGAATAGTAGCAGTCGACACGACAAGCCTATTTCCTGAGAACGTTCTCAAAGAAAAGCCAAACGTTGGCTACATGCGCGCGCTCTCGGCAGAGGGTGTGTTGTCCATTCCAGCTTCAATAATTCTTGTTTCCGAAGGAGCTGGCCCACCAAATGCCGTTGCTGCCCTTAAAGCATCTTCCACAAAGTATGTTGCTATTCCTGATGATCCGTCAGCAGAAGGGATCACCAGAAAGATAGAAGCGATTGCCGCTGCCACAGGCGTCGTTCCAGAAGGAAAAAGGATCTCTGCGAAGATATCAGCAGATTTTGCAGATCTCGCAAAGAAGCAGAAATTGATTTCCCAAAAGAAGAGAGTTTTATTTGTACTTGGCGTCCGCAGCGGGCGAATATCCGTAGGAGGAAAAGGAACAAGTGCAGATGGCATTCTTCAGCTGGCAGGCGTTGAAAATGCAGCAAAATATTTTAATGGATTCAAGCTGATTACGTCAGAGGCATTAGTTGCAATGGAACCAGATGCCGTCATACTTATGAAACGTCGCGGCAACCACAGCGGAGATGCTTTTAGTAAACTACAAGCTGTACAGCTACTTTCAGCGAATAAGAACGGCTACATTCGAGAAATGAGTGGTCTATATCTGCTTGGCTTTGGTCCACGCACTCCAGATGCTGCACGCGAAGTGATGGAATGGCTTTATCCTGAAATAACGTCGAAAAAAGAATAGACATGCAGAAAGAATTACAAGATAGAGAAACACCATCATCCAGAACGAATTTGATGCTCCAGACACGTGTCAAAGCTAGCAAAATATTGATCCTCATATCGTTTGTTTCACTCATTGTAATTTTGATTGCTTCGCTTTCAATAGGACCAACAGGAATTTCTCTCACATCTTTGTTGCCAGCAGTAGAAGCAACAATTTGGGAGAGCAGTAGTGTAGAGGAGAGAAGGGCACGGCTAGTGCTCATTGATTTGCGTCTTCCGCGAACGCTCATAGGTGCTTTTGTTGGAGCAGCACTTGCTGTATCTGGCGTGATGATGCAAGGACTGTTTCGCAATCCCCTTGCAGATCCTGGTCTAGTGGGGGTTTCAGCAGGTGCTGCACTTGCTGCAGTAGCAACGATTGCTTTGGGCGATGATCTGCTGTCCGGCTGGGTCAGCCTTTTTGGCATTTATGCCCTGCCGATCTCTGCATTTCTTGGGGGGCTAACAACGACATTATTGCTGGTTGCGGCTGCTGGCCGTGGCGGACCATTGATGGTGGGTACTTTACTGCTTGCAGGCATAGCATTTGGAGCACTTGCCGGAGCTTTGACCGGATTAATATCTTATGCGAGCGATGATCGGGAGCTTCGGGATTTAACACTATGGTCTATGGGAAGCTTGAGCGGAGCCTCATGGGATAAAGTCGCAGCGGTTTTGCCGTTTGCTATTTTGTTGCTTGTTGCACTCCCGGCAACTATCAAAGCCCTTAATGGTTTTCTACTAGGCGAAGCAGAAGCCTTCCATCTTGGGATTAATGTCGAACGAATGAAATTTGTAATTGTGGGTCTGACTGCAGCGGCGGTGGGTGCATCTGTTGCTGTGGCAGGCGTTGTTGGTTTCGTTGGTATTGTTGTGCCACACATGGTTCGTCTGATTGCGGGTCCAAACCATACAATAGTGATTCCAGCCTCAGCTGTTATTGGTGCCAGTCTGATCCTTGCGGCAGATATCGCAGCAAGAATGGTCGTGCAGCCGGCGGAGCTACCAATTGGTATTGTTATGGCGATTATTGGCGCACCGATTTTTCTCCATCTTATCATTCGTCGCGGATTCACCGCATGAAAAGAATAGTGCATTGTTATTGGCTCAAAACCTAGACTTTACTGTAAAAAGTAAAAAAATCTTAAGCGGCATAATCTTAGAAGCTCATCCTGGTAAATTGCTAGCAATTTGCGGGCCTAATGGTTCCGGAAAGTCAACGCTTCTCAAAATTCTCTCTGGTGAATTAAAACCGACTTCAGGCTTGGTGTCGCTGGACGATGTTGTTGTTCATCAGATCAAACCATGGCAATTAGCCGAGCGCCGAGCTGTGGTTCCACAAGCAACCCACTTAGCGTTCCCTTTCAACGTTTCAGAAGTTGTGGAACTCGGAATTTCTATTCCAAGGTTTGCATTGGCTCGTTCATCAGAACAGCAATTGGTTTATGACGCCTTACGTCGAGTTGACATGCTTGAGCTTGCAGAACGTTCATATCAAACGCTATCGGGAGGTGAACGCCAGCGTGTTCATCTGGCGCGCGCAATTTGCCAGCTAGCAGCTTCGAAGTATAAATCTGGAAGCCGCATTTTGTTTCTTGACGAGCCAACCGCCAGCCTTGATCTTGCTCACCAGATCATGGTGCTCGAGGAAGCACGCCGGCTGGCTAATAGCGGACTAATTGGTATTGTAGTTTTACATGACCTTAACCTAGCCGCGATGTACGCAGATACGATCTATTTACTATCTGCAGGCACGATGGCTGCTTGCGGATCAGCAGATCTGGTTATGAATGATAGTATGTTATCCAAAGTTTTCGGATGCAGAATTAAAACAAGCCATCCACCCATTGATGGGTCACCCTATATTTTACCTCAACTTTGCACTATAGATATATGAATCGTGGTGTGTTTGCGAACGCCAGCTCTGCTCTTTCGCGCATGGCGTTGATAGATCTGCAACACGGGATTGCTGAGCTTCGTATCGACTTGGCGCGTTTTGCTGGCGCTCACTACGAAACCCAGATCGTTCCAAAGGGTCGTCATAAGTGATGGCGGGAAGGATAAAGAGTGCGCGGCTTAAGGCCGTTCACAAGCGAGTTGTTAAAAAAATTATTTCGTGAGGTGACACACCAGAAAGTCACCTCACGATGCTCTAAAGCTGTAAACACCTCAATGGAGAAGGTATTGTTTACATTTTAAGTAAACAAAATTAAGTGGCGTTTTGCAAGTTAAATACGCAAAATGCAAACATTTTGGTCAAATTGTAAAAAATGCGACTTGATATGAAATTTCTTCTGTAAAGCAACGTCGTTTGAAATTCCTGAAATTAATTGTCTGCCTGTAATTTTTTTCGGTTACGCCACCTGTCGCGAGCTTGTCTCGATCGAATGTGGTGTAGTTGAACCTTCTACAATGTCCTACAATGTCGATTTTTCGCGCCTACACATCACGCGGCTGCGATAGAAATTGCACGCCGTGGAATACGCCACGCAGAGAGCGCCAAACCATGGCTAGGACGCAAGATAAGCGTTCCTGGCCGCCACGGCCAAGTCACCGTAAGAGCGGCGTTAACAGCGTGTCATATCAGGGTTGACAATTGGGGATCAGGCGGCGACGCTAACGCGTCGTTGTTGGTTCGATATTCCACGGCAGCAAGGCTTCGACATCTTCGAGCGTTTGGGCTTGCGGCAGATCGG
>JBCCYR010000231.1:0-5014 GCA_039189355.1 Pseudomonadota bacterium | reverse complement strand
GCTGCTCTAAACGGTATCGTAAAAGCAGTATTGTTCAATTATGCAATTGGCGGGAATATTCCCGATGAAATCCATAGCGAAACACTGGAAGGAACCATTGTTCGTGGTAACAGGGGCAGAGCAGCAACCCAGAACTGGCTTCAGACGTAGGAATTCTGAAAAACGCGTCTTGGCTTGAATTGCCCGCGATCAACCTCTCCGATTGCAACCAGCTCGTCGCCAAGGGACGCAAATGCTTCATCCGCATGGGCAATGGCATCGCGTCCGCGAAGAACAATGGCATTTCCCAGCCTCAGGCGGTGGACCTGTTCACGGGTTACCGGTATTTCAATGATATCCTCAAGGGCTGTTCCGGTTGTGAATAGTTCTGCGTCAAGGGCTTCAAGATCCCCTTCCATTTCCACCAGTTTTTCAAGTGGAACAAGATCTTCTTCCAGAAAAGGGCCCACCGAAATGCGCCGCAATTCTGTAATGTGTCCGAAACAATCAAGCTCACGTCCCATGTCGCGGGCAAGTACGCGTACATAGGTACCCTTGCTGCATCTGGTTTCAAACGTGGCCTTGTCGTCAGCAACTGAGACAAGTTCAAGTGAATGGATGGTCACTTGACGCGGCTCAATCTCCACTTCCTCGCCTTCGCGTGCAAGCTTGTAGGCGCGCTCGCCATTGATCTTGATTGCAGAAAACTTCGGTGGAACCTGACTTATGTCCCCGGAAAACTTTGGCAAAAGGGAAACGATGTCATCTTTCGAAGGCCGCTTGTCCGATGTCCGGACAACTTCGCCTTCCAGATCATCCGTATTGGTTTCCGCTCCCCAGGTTACCGTGAACCTGTAGGTCTTCTCGCCGTCCATGATGTAAGGCACTGTGCGGGTCGCTTCACCAAGTGCAAGTGGCAACATGCCGGATGCGAGTGGATCAAGCGTGCCCGCATGTCCTGCCTTTGCTGCCTGGTAAAGCCATTTGATCTTGCCGACACACTGCGTCGAGCCAATGCCTGCCGGCTTGTCCAGCACAACCCAGCCGGAGATCGGCCTGCCTTTTTTCTTGCGTTGCCGGCTCATTCTTAAATCCTCATGCCGAGTTTGTCGAAATATGGGGATTTAAACCTTCTGGCCCCGTCCTGCGACAGGCTCGGGATAATGCTAGTCATTATCATCACTTCCCTTGAGATCACGTTGTACAGCTTCTGAATGCAGCAGCGTATCGATTTTCGAATAATTGTCGAAACTTGTATCTTCGCGGAAACGGAACTCCGGCATGTATTTCATCTGGTTAAGATATGGAGACAGACGTCCACGGATGAACTTGGCGTTTTCAGCAAGCGCCTTGATGATCGGTTTTGCATCTCCACCTCCAAGGGGTGATACATAGGCAGTTGCAATCTTCAGGTCGGGTGACATGGAGACCTCGGAAATTGATATGACTGCAGATTGCAGCCTGTCATCCTGTACTTCACCGCGCTGAATGAGTTGGGTGAGCGCGTGACGAACATTTTCACCCACACGCAATTGCCGTTGCGATGGCCCTTTGGCCGAAAATTTGCTCACGATGCTTTCCTTTCACTATGCCGGGATCGGACCGGTAAAGTGCAGTTTGAATAATTTAATGCCTAAAGCGACCGTGCCACTTCCTCAACACGGAAGCACTCGATTACATCACCCTGACGGATGTCCTGGTAATTCTCAAACGCCATGCCGCATTCTTGGCCACCCGGCACCTCTGCCACTTCATCCTTGAAGCGTTTCAGGGTTGAGAGCATGCCTTCGTGTATCACAACGTTGTCGCGCAGCAGACGTACGCCGGAACCGCGTTCCACTTTGCCTTCCGTCACGCGACAACCGGCAACCTTGCCAACCTTTGACACGTTAAAGACTTCGAGGATTTCTGCGTAGCCGAGGAATGTCTCGCGGCGTTCCGGTGCCAACATACCAGACATGACCGCTTTCATGTCATCAACCAGATCATAGATGATTGAGTAGTAGCGTATCTCGATGCTTTGTTCTTCAGCTGCATCGCGGGCCTGTTTGTTGGCACGCACGTTGAACGCGAGGATCGGTGCATTGGAAGCAGCCGCAAGGGCCACGTCTGATTCTGTAATCGCACCAACACCTGAGTGCACGATACGGGCTTCAACCTCATCCGTGTTCAGTTTCATCAGGGATTGTGCAATCGCTTCTGCAGAACCCTGAACATCGGCCTTGATGACGATTGCTGCTTCGCTGACGTCTTTTGCCTGAAGCTGTGTCATCATCTGTTCCAGCGAACCGCGGGAACCGGACTGCTTGGCGACAGCTTTCTCACGGGTGAGTCGTTGGCGGTATTCGGATATTTCCCGTGCCCGCGCTTCGTTTTCAACCACGCCAAGGCGGTCACCAGCGCCCGGTGCACCGTTTAGACCCAGAACTTCAACCGGCATGGAAGGTCCGGCTTCGCTGACCTGCTCGCCCTTGTCATTGACCAGCGCGCGCACCCGGCCCCATTCATCACCAGCGATGATAATGTCACCGGTTTTGAGCGTACCGCGGTTAATGAGAACCGTTGCAACCGGACCACGGCCCTTGTCGAGTTTGGCTTCGATTACAACGCCTTCACCAGGACGATCTGCATTGGCTTTCAGTTCAAGCAACTCTGACTGGAGCAGAATTGCTTCAAGAAGGCCATCGAGATTCGTACCCTTGAGCGCGGAAACTTCAACAGCCTGGGTTTCACCACCCATGTCTTCCACAAACACTTCATGCTGCAGAAGCTCTGTCTTTACCTTGTTCGCATCCGCTTCCGGCTTGTCCATCTTGTTTATGGCAACGATGATTGGGACTTCCGCTGCCTTTGCATGATTGATGGATTCAATCGTTTGCGGCATGACACTGTCGTCAGCGGCAACAACGAGGATAGCAATATCCGTTACCTGCGCACCACGAGCCCGCATGGATGTAAAGGCTTCGTGACCCGGCGTATCAATGAAGGAAATCAACTGGCCGTCTTTTTCGACTTGATAGGCACCGATATGCTGGGTAATCCCACCTGCTTCACCGGAGACGACATTAGCGTTCCGGATAGCATCAAGCAGGGAAGTCTTGCCGTGGTCAACATGACCCATGATCGTGACAATCGGTGGCCGTGGCTGAAGGTCTGCATCATTGTCCGGAGCATCAAAAATGCCTTCTTCGATGTCTGCGTCTGAAACCCGTCTTACGGTGTGGCCGAATTCTTCAGCGATCAGTTCCGCGGTATCCGCGTCAATGATGTCGCCGGGTTTCATCATCTGACCCTGCTGCATCATGTACTTGATTACATCCACAGAGCGTTCAGACATCCTGTTTGCCAGCTCCTGAATCGTAATCGTCTCAGGCAGTTGTACTTCGCGGGAGACTTTCTCGCGCGGACCGGTCTGCTGTTGCGCGGCACGTTTCTGTTTTTCTTGCCGGCGGCGGAGTGCAGCAAGGGAAGGTCCCCTGTTCCCGCCATCTTCATCAAGCGCATTGCTGAGTGTGAGTTTTGTCTTGCGACGGTCATCACCACTCTTGGTGCGAGAAGGTTTTGGCGGCTCTTCCGGTTTTTTGCGTTCGAAAGGCTTGAGTTCCTTCGGCTTCGGTTCTTCCCGGGTAACGGGTTTTGTACCAACGTCTTCCGCTTTTGCTACTGCAGCAGATGCCGCAGCTGCTTTTTCGCGCTCGGCGGCTTCCCGTTCTGCTGCGAGACGCGCTTCTTCTTCCTCTTTTATCCGCGCAGCTTCCTCGCGCTCCTTTGCGCGTCTTGCATCTTCTTCCTCCCGGCGTTTGTCTTCTTCCTCCCGGCGTTTTGCATCCTCGACATCGCGCACCTTTGCTTCTTCAAGTGCGCGTGCGCGTGCCTCAACTTCGCTCTTGGAAAGATTGGTTGCTGCTTCCGCATTTGCTTTTGGTGAAGCCTTTGGCTCTGCCGGTTTTTCAGGCGTGGCTGCAGGTGCAGCCTCACCAGGTTTTACAATTTTACGTTTGCGGGTTTCAACAACAACGGACTTCGTTCTCCCGTGGGAGAAATTTTGGCGCACTGTTCCCTGCGACAGGCCTCCGCCACGCAATGTCAGTGTCTTTTTCTTTTCCGGGCCAGCTTTGCTGTTGCCTTCGTTTTCGCTCATCATTTACCTTGTAACTTTGTGTTGGCGGCTTTTTGGACCCAATAGACGATAAAATCCAGCCTTTTGTTCATATCATCTTGTTTTTTGGTCAATGTTGATGATTGAACCTTTCAAATTTCAGGATTGCTGTCTTGATCTGCTCAGTAATTCCGCTTGTCTCCAATCCTGCATGCACTGTGTTGACGCTTCCGGTTATGGTGTCGAGTTCATCTGAAGTCAGAATCTCAAAAAGTGCTGTTTGCGGGGACAGCGTTTTAATCAGGGACTTCAGTTTGCGTTTTCCGTCTCCATCGGCATCCGCTGCCTGCACCAGAAGAGATATTTTCTGTTTCCGTATCTGGTTTTCAACCTTTGCTTTTCCTGTCAGCATAACCCCGGCTTTGCGTGCCATGGACAAAAGCGCGGTTATATTTGCCTTCATTCGTTCTTCGACCAGTTCAACCAGGGAGGGATCAACCTTTACCTTTTCCTTGAACCCGCGGGAGAACAGTTGTTTGTCAATTACCTGCTTTAGTTCTCTGCGGCCGGCTGTTACCCAAACGCCTCTTCCGGGCAGGTTACGTTTCAGGTCAGGAACAACTCGCTTCTCCGGATCAAGCACAAACCGTATCATCTCGTCAGGAGATTTTTCGGTCCGTGTTGCAATACAGGTTCGCGGGTTCATGTCCTTTGCAGTCAACGGGTTTGCTCTGACTTAGAAAATCCGTCCCTGTTTCTTGTTTTCCTCTTCCACGACTTCTTCCATTTCTTCAACGGCCTCTGCTTCCGCGGCGGCGAGTTCCTCTTCGGTAACCCATCCCGCTTTTATGCGGGCCGCCATGACCATCTGTTCCGCTTCAACACGGGAAATCTTGAAGTCTTCCAGAATGCCGGCATAGCGAACATTCTCGCCTT
>JBCCYR010000230.1:0-5043 GCA_039189355.1 Pseudomonadota bacterium | reverse complement strand
CCGGAGCAAACCGTTCTTCATGGCGTACCCGGCTCAACCATTCTGGAATATGCAGGCGGCAACCATTTCCTGTTTTCTGAAAATGGCAGGCAGATTTCCCTTGCAGGCCTGACACTGGATGGAGGGCTTTTGCCGACAGATGAATATGCCGATGCTGCTGTGCGGATCAATGATGCAAAACGGGTAGATATCGAAAATTGCACGGTTACAAACTCAGGTTCAAACGGTGTCGAGATAACAAAATCCTCCGGATCATTTTCCAACAATAGGATCGACAGCGCAGTGGGCCCTGCAGGGTTTCTGGGTGTTGAAAACAGGTCGCTCATGGTGAGCGGCAATGTAGTCGAAGAGTGTGCCAATGGTGGCATCCTGATCCACCGCTGGCGGCGGGGGCCGGACAATACCATTGTTGCGAACAACCGCGTCAGACGCATCGCTGCGGTTAATGGCGGCACCGGGCAATGGGGCAACGGCATCAACACCTATCTTGCTGATGGCGTTGTCGTGAGCGGCAATCATGTTTCCGACTGTGCGTTCTCGACCATCCGTTCCAACTCTTGCAGCAACATACAGATTTCCAACAATACCTGTCTGCGCGCCGGTGAAACATCGATCTATTCGGAATTTGCCTTTGAGGGGGCCAAAATCACAGGAAACATTGTCGATGGCGGCGTCACCGGAATTTCCATTGCAAACTTCAATGAAGGCGGCAGACTGAGCACTTGTGCCAACAATATTATCCGGAATATTCACGACGATGTTCCTTATGAGGACGATGCACATATCCAGGGTATCGGTATCGCGGTGGAGGCAGACACCGCAGTCACAGGCAATGTCATAGAACAAACAGCACGGTTCGGAATGCTTCTGGGGTGGGGGCCGTATCTCCGCAATGTTGCGGTGAATGCAAATGTCATACGATCAACCCGTACTGGAATGTATGTCAGCGTTGTTGAGGGCATCGGATCTGTGAACATCACAAACAATATCTTTTCCAGGATTTCAGAGGGCGGCATCGTTGGTCACCGCTGGCATGACGCGGTTACAGGTGATCTGACACTGCAGCCTACCCAAAGATTTCCCAGCCTCAACATATCCGGCAACAGCTTGGACTTTTAATTCTGATACCATAGACTGACACTCTCACCATCAAGGGAGAGAGCACATTTCTGAAAGCCTTCCAAACGGGTTCCGGTCTGACTTTGTGACATGCGGAAACGTGCGCCTGCATGTTGTACACAACGGTCCCGCATTCGAAGGCTCTCCTCTTGAAGACGGGCGCCACCCCATTCTCATGCTGCATGGTTTTCCGGAGTTCTGGATTGCCTGGGAAAATGTCATGAAAGAACTCAGGGATGAATACTTCATTATCGTTCCGGACCAACGCGGATACAACAAAAGCGATGCACCCCAAGGCGTAGAGAATTACAAGGCAAAGCTACTTGTTGGTGACATGATTGCGCTCACTTCATCGCTTCTGGGCGAACGCAGCTTCTCACTGGCTGGCCATGACTGGGGGGCATCCATTGCTTACGCGCTCGCCATCAACTTCCCTGAAAAAGTCGACCATCTGATCATCGCCAACGGAGTTCATCCGGCCTGTTTCCAGCAGGCATTGATTGACCATCCGGAGCAGGCAAAAGCCAGTGCATATTTCCATATATTGCGGAGTGAAAATGCAGGAAAGATCATGGCAGAAGACGGGTTCCGCCGCACGTTTTCCATGTTTGAAAAATTCTCTGTTACACCCTGGCTGACAGAAAACATGAAAGAGCGCTACCGGATTGCGTGGAACGACGAGCAACGACTGCAGGCGATGTTGCACTGGTACAATTCCTCCCCGATTGTCGTTCCGAAAGAAGGAGAAAACATCTCCCAAGCTGCGCTCTATAACGTTCCTACAAACACGTTTCGGATTTCGATGCCGCATACATTGATATGGGGCAAAGGGGATCAGGCATTGCTTCCCGAATGCCACCATAAATTGAGTTCCTACTGCGACAATCTAGAAAAGATTGAAGTGGAAGAAACAGATCACTGGATTTTGCACACACATGGGAAAAAAATCGCCCGTCACATTCATCAAACCATCAAATAAGCAATTTTAATAAATATTTTGAGATTCCGGTAACGAATCAGATGGGATGTTGCGTGTTTTTTTTGGCGACCTGCAATTGCCGATATATAAAAGCGTGCCATTTGCTTTAAGGCTTTAATTTCACAGCAGGATTTCGAGGGGTAATTTTCTATGAAACCAACACTAATACTGGTAGGTGCTGACAAGGGCGGTGTCGGCAAGACTACAACTTCGCGCGCATTACTGGATTACATGTCACGCAACAATATCCTTGCGCGCGCTTTTGATACTGAAAACCCGCGCGGAACGCTTGCACGTTTTTATCCAGGCATTACCGAGATTATCAATCTCGAAGAAGTCGCAGACCAGATGAAGGTTCTCGATACAATGAATACGGCAGCTGTGAAGGTCACAGTAGTCGATCTGAAAGCCGGTGTAATGTCACAAGCGCTTGAGGTTTTTGAAAATATCGGCGTACTGGAAGGAGCACGGAACGGAGATTTCAACCTCAGCCTCGTTCATGTC
The DNA here is from genome assembly GCA_039189355.1 of Pseudomonadota bacterium. GTDB lineage: Bacteria > Pseudomonadota > Alphaproteobacteria > Rhizobiales > Rhizobiaceae > JAALLB01. The sequence continues at coordinate 2,441 of JBCCYR010000230.1, read as the reverse complement.
ATCGGGCCTTCAATCGCTTCGCTTGAAGAGATGGAGCAGGTAACGGAATACACCAAGGGCATATCATATGTCGTGGCACGGAACTTCATAAACGAGACGAATTTCTTCGAATGGGATGAAAAGACATTCAAGAAATATTTTGCCGGCCTTTCCAACGCACACGAAATCAACATTCCAAAGCTCAACGAGATGGCATACGAGTTGATTGACCTGGCAGGCGTCACCTTTACAGATTTCATTGCCAACAAGACGGCAAAAGGACGGGACGCAGACTTCTCGTTCGTGTTGCGAGGTTATGCCCGTAAATGGATTCGCGATCTTGATGCCGAGTTGGAGCAACTGGACATGGTGAAATCCTTACAGGAATTGCAGCGAAGCCCGGAACCAAAAGCGATGGCTGAAGCACAAGGGTAATACCCCTTTGACCGGTCAGATCAAATCCCATTTCTATGTCTTTTGTTCTGACCGGGCGCGCAACGGCAAAACACTTCTTGCCAGGCTGTTTTGCGGTTATCTGCCGAATGTTGGTCAAAACCAGTTCCATGTATTTGACACCAGCAGTCCGGCTGGTTCCATTTCCCGGTATTTTCCCCAGAACTCGGAGATCATCGACTTCAACAAGACGAGTGGCCGGGTCAGACTTTTTGATACGGTTATGGGAAACCCTGAAAGAAATCACATTGTTGACTTGCAATCCGAGCATTTGAGCGATTTCTTTGAGACCTACAGAAACATAGAGTTTGATGTGGAAGCACGGGCTCAAGGCATAGGTACGGTTGTCTACTACATGCTCGACAGGGACGATAAATCGCTGCAAGGAGCACATGATCTGCAGGACCAGATCAATTTTGCCGAATGTATTCTGGTGAAGAATGACCAGATTGAAAAACGCTCAAGCTATAATCCTGATAGCGACCTTGCAGTTTCCCTCAATCATTTGAGAACAATCCGGCTACCCGTTCTCAGCGATGAATTGCTCAATATTTTGGAACAGGAAACATTCAGCCTGTTTGATTTCATTGCAGGTAAAGAAGCGGACATAGCGTATGACATCAAGCTTGAATTGTGGAACCTGCTTGATTTTTTCTACGGCCAGCGGTCACCCGACAGCCATGGTGTTACACACTATATTTAATGTGGATCAGGCCACCGCCCTTGCAAGGGCACATTGTGACCAGAGATCAGACAATGCACTGACGAGATGCGCAATATCTTCATCCGTGTGCAATGGTGATGGTGTGATGCGCAACCGCTCAGTTCCCTTGGGAACGGTCGGGTAATTGATCGGCTGAACATAGATGCCGTAATTGTCGAGCAGCAGATCACTGATCCACTTGCATTTGACAGGATCTTTCACCATCACCGGAATGATGTGGCCAGGATTGTGTTGGTGCGGAATACCTTCGCGATCCAACAGGTCACGAACCTTGCGGACGCGCTCCTTGTGCCGGGCACGCTCAATCTGGCTGGCCTTCAAATGGCGAATGCTTGCACACGCCGCTGCAGCAACAGCGGGAGGCAATGCAGTTGTGAAGATAAAGCCGGAGGCATAACTGCGAACAAAGTCAACGAGTTCGGCAGAAGCAGTGATGTAGCCACCCATGACGCCAAACGCTTTTCCGAGTGTACCCTCAATAACGTCTATCCGGTGCGCAAGGTCATCCTGTTCTGATACACCGCCACCGCGAGGCCCATACATGCCAACTGCATGAACCTCATCAATGTATGTCAATGCGCCGTGTTTTTCTGCCACATCACAAATCGCCTCAATCGGTGCAATGTCACCATCCATCGAGTAGATTGATTCAAAGGCAACGATCTTCGGCACTTCAGGGCCATATTCGGAAAGCTGGCGGTCCAGGTCTTCCACGTCGTTGTGCTTCCAGATGCGCTTTTCAGCTTTCGAATGACGAATGCCCTCAATCATGGACGCATGATTGTTTGCGTCAGAGAAAATCACACAGCCCGGGATTTGAGCCCCGAGTGTGCCAAGCGTTGCCCAGTTTGAATTGTATCCGGAAGTAAACAGAAGTGCAGCTTCCTTGCCGTGCAAATCAGCCAGTTCCTGTTCAAGCAATACGTGATGGTGGTTGGTGCCCGAAATGTTGCGGGTTCCACCGGCACCAGCACCGCAGTCATCTATGGCACCCTTCATGGAAGCAAGAACCGAAGGATGCTGACCCATTCCAAGATAGTCATTGGAACACCAGACGGTTACTTCACGCGTTTCAGTGTCAGTGTATCGTGTCGCCTTGGGAAAATTCCCCGCATGACGTTCAAGATCGGCAAATACACGGTATCTGCCCTCTTCTTTCAAATCATTGAGGCGGGAATGGAAAAACTTTTGAAAATTCACAGCCAAGTCCAATACGATATTTTGCTGGTTATATCCCTATGACATCAGATTTGGGAGTCCCAACGTCAAAAAACATCCGTCGTTT
>JBCCYR010000229.1:0-5054 GCA_039189355.1 Pseudomonadota bacterium | reverse complement strand
CTACACGCCGGAACGTGGAAGCTGCCCGTGCATGTGCCATTTGCACATAAAACACCGGATTATCTTTCGATTGTTCGGTAACTTTTGCAAAATCGAAATCGAGCGGCGCTTCTGCCTTGCGATACAGCATCATGAAGCGCACTGCATCCCTGCCCACTTCTTCAACCACATCCCGTAATGTGACAAAGCTTCCTGCCCGCTTGGACATTTTTACTGGCTCACCATCGCGCAGCAGCTTGACCAGCTGACAGAACAAGACATCAAGCTCCGCTTCATCTCCGGCAACCGCTTTCGCAACCGCTTTCAAGCGCTTTGCATATCCCGAGTGATCGGCTCCCAACACATAGACCATGCGCTTGAAACCGCGGTCATACTTGTCCTGGAAGTAGGCCACATCAGCTGCGAAGTAAGTGTATGAACCATCTGATTTAACAAGCGCGCGGTCTGTATCATCGCCAACTTCAGTCGAGCGGAACAGCGTTTGCTCTCGATCTTCCCAGTCTTCGGGCACTTCACCCTTGGGAGGCGGCAAACGGCCATCGTAGACATACTCCTTGTCGCGCATTCTCTGGAGCATCGCATCAATGGTGGATTTTCCATCCGTTTTGGCATGCAAACTCCGCTCAGAGAAAAACACATCATGATGGATATTCAGGGCTGCAAGATCTTCCCGGATCATTTCCATCATGGATGTGATCGCATGCTCCTTCAGGATTTCCATGCGCTCAGCTTCCGGCATGCCAAGCAAGGCATCACCGTGCGTTTCAACAAGCGACTGTGCTGGAGGCACGAGATATTCGCCGGGATAGAGACCTTCGGAAATAGCTCCGACAGCCTCTCCCAAGGCTTCCCGATACCGGTAAAAAAGCGATTGGGCGAGAACATTGATCTGCACCCCGGCATCGTTGACGTAATACTCCTTTATGACGTCAAATCCGGCAAACTGCAGCAGGTTTGCAAGCGCATCCCCGACAACAGCCCCTCTGCAGTGCCCCACATGCATGGGGCCTGTGGGATTTGCAGAAACGTATTCCACATTGACCTTTGTGCCCTGAGAAACCAGTCCACGCCCATAATCCCCACCGGATTTGAGGACTTCTAGAAGATGTTCGTGCCAAAATGCATCCGAAAACGTAATATTGATAAAACCGGGACCGGCAATATCCACGCGTTCAACAGCGGCAAGCTCTGCAAGACCAGCAGCAATTTTTTCGGCCAAATCGCGGGGTTTTTCACCTGCAGGTTTTGCCAGAACCATTGCAGCATTCGTTGCCATGTCTCCATGCGATGCATCGCGGGGCGGCTCAACCGAGATTCTGGACAGAACACCAAAGGCATCATCATTTAAATCAATGCCTTGTATAATTTTCTTAATGTTCTGCTCGAATTGAAAAAAGATATTCATTCTGCTGCTGCTTCTTGCAAATATATACGCCTCGCTGAAAGGACGATGCGTAATGTCAAATGTTGTTGGGGGCCTACCCTAAATCCGGCGTATCGTCAAACAGCCGCTGATGTTCATTGATCGCATAACTGTCCGTCATGCTGGCGATGAAGTCCGCAACAACCCTTGGGGTGTTTCCTGAAGGGTTGCGCGAAACATGCTTTTTCAAACTTTCAGGCATTGTATCCGGATATTGCATGTAAGAAGCGAAAATATCCTGGATGATTTTCTCTGCCGCGTGCCGCATCACCATCAACTCAGGCGCGCGATATACCCGGTCAAACAGAAATGCCTTGATGCTTTTTTCCTTTTCAATCATCTGATCACCAAAGCAGACAATTGTTTTTCCGCAGGTACGAACATCCAGAGCAGAACCCGGCGAAACGGCATCCAGATTTGCCAATGAATTGGAAATCACATCCTCCACCATCGTTGTGATCTGTCTTCGAATGATTTCGTGCCGTACCCTCCTGTCCTCCAGTTCAGGGTATTTTTTACGTACAAAATCAAGTGTTTCACCGGAAATCGGCACATCTGCGAGGTCATCGAGGCCAAAAAGCCCTGCGCGGAGACCATCATCCAGGTCATGTGCATTGTAAGCAATGTCATCGGCTATCGCTGCGCATTGCGCTTCAATGCTGGCATGTGTTTCAAGCTCCAGATCAAACGTTCGATTAAAATTCAAAATCGACAGCGGAACATCATCGCCTGTTAGCGGGCCGTTGTGCTTGACGAGGCCTTCCAGGGTTTCCCAGCTCAGGTTTAGACCATCAAACCCTGCATATTGCTGTTCAAGCTCTGTGACAACACGCAAGGATTGGGCATTATGGTCAAATCCGCCCCACTCTTTCATCAGTTCATCAAGCGTATCCTCGCCTGCATGGCCGAATGGCGTATGACCAAAATCGTGGCACAGGGCCAGGCATTCAGCGAGATCTTCGTCAACTTTCAGGGCACGCGCCAAAGACCGGGCAATTTGTGAAACCTCAATGGAATGGGTTAGACGCGTGCGGTAATGATCTCCTACATGATGGACAAAGACCTGCGTCTTGTGCTTCAGACGCCTGAATGCAGTCGAATGAATGATCCGGTCACGGTCCCTTTGAAACGGAGTACGTGTCGGGCTTACAGGCTCAGCGAACAACCGCCCTTTGCTTTCGCCAGCAAAACAGGCGTAAGGCGCAAGCCCCTCGCGGCCATATGATATACCTTCGAACGCTTTCATATCCCCGCTTCGAATCAAATTATCCCTCTTCCAATATAAATTGGAATGTTGAACTTTTGTTCCTGATCACCCATTTCTGTATAACATAACCTTTGACATTATACTGTCTTCAGTAAATATGAGATCATGAACGCACCAACACCACTCAATACCGTTACCGCCACAGATGCCGCGCTTAAGCGCATTGCCGAAATTATTGCCAAGGATGAGGCCAATTCAGCCTTGCGAATTTCTGTTGAAGGTGGCGGCTGTTCCGGATTTTCCTACAAATTTGATCTGGTGAACACACAGGAAAGCGATGACCTGGTCATTGAAGGCCACAACGGCAAAATCCTGATAGATGAGATGTCCCTCATCTATATGGGAGGTTCCGAAATTGATTTTGTTGATGACTTGATGGGCCAGTCCTTCCAGGTAAATAACCCGAATGCAGTGGCTTCCTGCGGTTGTGGCACGAGCTTTTCGCTTTGAAAATTGCAACCTGGAACATCAACGGCATCAAGGCCCGTCACCACAATCTTGTTGAATGGCTAAAACAGTCGGAACCGGACATTGCCTGTCTGCAGGAAATCAAGTCCGTTGACGAGAACTTTCCAAGGGAAGAAATCGAGGCGCTCGGATACAATGTGGAAACACATGGCCAAAAAAGTTTCAACGGGGTAGCACTTCTTTCCAAACTGCCATTTGATGAAATAAATCGCGGACTGCCGCTTCTGAACCCCGATGACAATGATGAACAGGCCCGTTTCATAGAAGGCGCATTCAGTCTCGAAGGCCGAGCAATCAGCATTGTTTCCCTGTATCTTCCGAACGGCAACCCTGTTGAAACCGAGAAATTTCCATACAAGCTTGATTGGATGGAACGGCTCGAAGCATGGACGAGGACAAAACTGGAGAGTGAAGAAGCATTCATTCTTGCCGGAGACTATAATGTAATTCCAATGCCAGAAGATTGCCATGATCCGAAAGCATGGGAAGGCGATGCGCTTTTCAGGCCGGAGAGCAGAACCGCTTTCAGGCGCCTGTTGAATCTGGGCCTGACGGAAGCAATCCGCCATGTAACTGACGCGGACAAAACATACACATTCTGGGACTATCAGGCCGGAGCCTGGCAGAAAAACAACGGTATCCGGATTGACCACCTCCTCCTGTCGCCCGAGGCTGCCCGGCTGATGGCAAGTGCTGATATCGACAAACACGTGCGTGAGTGGGAAAAGCCTTCCGACCATGTTCCAGTCTGGGTTGATCTGGCTGCCTGATGGTTTTTTCATCAAAAAACCAACAAATCTGTGTAACACGTTACTGTTATTCTCTTTCACATTCTTTTTGCTCGTAAAGACACCAAGAATCGAACAGGGTCCGCATAGCGACTATGGGGGCTTTTATGAATGTAGTGTCTGGCAAGATTGACTGCTTTGAATCATTGAACGCAGATGATTGGGCCAAATTGCTGAAATCCTATCAGTCTCCAGACAATTTACGCGCATTATTTGAACTGCTGATTACACTGTTTCTGTACGCAGGTTTTTGGGCAGTAATGTATGCTGCACTGCAAATCAGTTATTTTCTAAGCCTTATTATAGCTATTCCGACAGCCGGTATGTTGATGCGGATTTTCATGATTCAGCATGATTGTGGCCACGGCTCTTTTTTAGGTAGCAGCTTCGTCAACAACTGGCTTGGACGACTTTTGGGCATCCTGACATTCACGCCTTTCGATTACTGGCAACGCAATCATGCCCTGCACCACGCCAGTTCCGGCAATCTTGACCATCGCGGCATAGGTGACATCAACACGTTGACAGTGGAAGAATACAAGAAACGTTCATACAAAGGACGCATGCTTTACAGGGCTTACAGAAACCCCCTTGTGATGTTCCTTATAGGTCCGGCATACGTGTTTCTGCTTGAACAACGCCTGCCCATTGGCATGATGAACATGGGCTGGCGGCCATGGGTCAGTGCAATGGGGACTAATGTTGGCATTGTCCTGCTTGCCTCGATCATGATTTGGCTTATCGGCTGGGAGTCTTTCCTTTTGATACAACTGCCGGTTACACTCCTGGCTGCATCAATGGGTGTCTGGCTTTTCTTCGTTCAACACCAGTTTGAAGAAACATCCTGGGACAAAAAGCCTGAGTGGAATCGCAAGGAGTCCGCGTTGCATGGCAGCTCGCATTACGACTTGCCGCAACCGTTGCGCTGGATAACCGGCAATATTGGCATTCATCATGTCCATCATCTCTCCAGCCATATCCCGTTTTACAGGCTGGCTGAAGTCTTGAGAGATTTCCCACAATTGCATCATATTGGCCGAATTACACTGCTTGAGAGCTTTAAGTGTGCGAAACTTGCCCTTTGGGATACTGATAGCCGGCGTCTTCT
>JBCCYR010000228.1:0-5088 GCA_039189355.1 Pseudomonadota bacterium | reverse complement strand
CGTAAACCTGATCCGATGCCATAACGCGGCAGGGCTGGGCGCAATCCTGCCCGGCATTGAAAAACGAGCCATAGCGAATGGTTTCAGCAACCGCATCAATATCTGCATCATCAAAGACAATCACCGGAGCCTTGCCGCCAAGTTCCAGATGTACATGGCGAATCTGGTTTGAAGCCGCCCGCATCGCTGCTTTTCCGGTATTGGGTGAACCGGTAATGGAAATTGCTTCTGCTTCCGGTGAATTGATCAGGCGCTCACCGATCGTTGGTCCCCGGCCATGCACGACGTTCAAGACACCTTTGGGCATGACATCTGCAAGCAGTTCTGCAGCCCGCAGGGTGGAAAGTGGCGTGACTTCTGACGGCTTCAGGACAACCGTGCAGCCCGCTGCCAAGGGAGCAGCAAGTTTCCACGATGCCATCATGAGTGGATAATTCCACGGTGCGATAGCTGCCACAGGTCCGACCGGATCACGCCGGATCATTGATGTGTGTCCTTCAACATATTCGCCCGCGGCCACACCTGTCATGGTTCGTGCGGCACCGGCAAAAAACCGGAACGTGTCGATTGTCAATGGCATTTCATCGTCATGGGCGGACGGCCAGGGTTTTCCAACGTCCAGGCTTTCGAGTTCTGCCAGTTCCTCACTATTCTGCTCCAGAATATCAGCAATCTGCAAAAGAAGCGCAGAGCGTTCCGCGGGCGTGGTGCGTGACCAGGTTTCGAATGCTTCCTCTGCACTGCGAGCAGCGGCGACCACCTGTTCGTCACTTGCCTCGTTCACAGATGTGACATCTCGGCCTGTTGAAGGATCGGTAACCGGAAGTGCCATTCCGCCACCTTCAACCAGTTCACCATTGATAAGCTGCTTTGTCGAAATGTTCACCTGCACCTCCCTGAAACCCTGTGCCTATAATTTCATCTGCTGGACTTGTGCGGAAAGGCCACCATCAATCACCCAGAGTTGGCCCGCTGCATATCGCGCTTCATCTGAAGCAAGCCAGTTAACCAGATTGGCAATGTCTTCCGGCTTTCCATAAGTGCGCATGGGATGAACGTCCCGAACCGCCTTCTGCAATGTTTCTATATTGCCGCCGTCACCGCCAGACCCTTCACCTTCAAAAAAGGATTTCAGCATTGGCGTGTCCACATAGCCAGGACAAATTGCGTTTACACGGATGCCTTCCGGACCATGATCACAGGCCATTGCTTTTGTCAGCGCATGAACCGCACCCTTGGTCGCGCAATAGGCTGCAAGCCCCGGATCCGCAATATATCCGTCATAGGAGCCAAAATTGACAATGCTTGCACCATTCGTATTTGCCTTGCCTGCCTTGCGCATCAGCGGAAGCGCATATTTTGAGGTAAGAAACATCCCCGTGACGTTGATCGCGAAAATCCGGTTCCATTGTTCCAGCGTGGTGTTTTCGATCGTCTCCTCGATTTCAATGCCGGCTGCATTGACGAGAATATCCAACTTGTCCCATTTCTCCTCAAGCGACTTGAACGCATGAATAATACCTGCCTCATCCGTCACATCGAATTTAAGGAATGTACCTGCGCCACCATTGTCCGCAAGATCGGCCGCGATAACATCTGCCCCTTCTTTCTCGAACCGTTCGCAGATCGCTGATCCAATACCTCCGGTTCCACCGGTAACAAAGGCTGTCTTTCCTGAAAGTACTCCCATCAGCCGACAGCTTCTTTGTAAGCATCCAGAACAAGCCCGTGGAAATGATGAACTGCATGTTCTGATTTTCCGGAACCGTCGGGATCATAAACAATCCGGCCTTGCTGGAAAGCAGGGGTGCTCATGCCACGCTGAACGCTTTCAACTAGATTGATGTCTTCTACCTGCAAGACTTCATCCAGATAGCGGATTGCTTCCTTCTCCGCTTCATCAGCCTCCGGAGTCTCGAGAAAGAAATCATAAGTTTCGAGAGTCCGGTCAGGCCCTGCAGGAATGATGTTCAACACAATCATTGACGAACGGCCCGGATAACGCATCAGGCAGGTATTTGGCCACAGCCACCATACTGCGTGCGTACGTACTGTTGCATTCGAAACGTCATAGGCAGCGTTGGGTGAGTTGCCCGCATCTGCCATGTGACTTGAATAAATCCCGTGCGTTGTGACCTTGTAGGTATCCATGTCCACCAGTTCACAGAAGTCCTTGTGCGCAGTCGGGCAATGATAACACTCAAGGAAGTTATCGACGACGTTCTTCCAGTTCGACTGGATGTCATAGGTCAGCCGATGCCCGAATGTCAGCTGATCAATATCCGGTGCCCAATGGCGAATTTCGGTTTCAAGGTCGCCTGATAGCTCACGCAGGGGTGTAGCATTGGGATCAAGGTTGACATAAATAAAACCACAGAACTCCTCAACCTGAACCTCGTCAAGACAGATATCGTCGGTATTGAAACCATCTAGGTTTTCAGTATGCGGTGCTCTCACCAATTGCCCGTCAAGTCTGTAAACCCAGGCATGGTATGGGCACATTATACGGGTTGTGCTGCCTTCGCCTTGGAGAAGTTCGTGTGCTCTGTGTTTGCAAACATTGTAAAAGGCCCGCAGTTTGCCTTCCCGGTCACGAACAATTGCAACCGGTTTGCCGGCTACATTAATGGTTATGTAGGAGCCGGGGTCACGCACTTTTTCCACATGGCAAACCCATTGCCATGTCTTCGAAACAATGGCGTCCTGATCCAGTTCATACCAGCGTGGATCAACATAGGTTTCTGCATTAAGAGAAAGCGACCTGGCCGGGCTTTCATCATAGCCACTAGATAGTCTTTTGAAATCCTCGTTTGAAAGAAGTGGTCTCATATGCTCTGTCCGTGCAAAATTTGACTTTAAGGATGCTACTATTAACTGGTGATTATATTTGACTTTTTTAGCCGCATAAAATCTGTTTTTCGACAACAACGAATATCCTTCAACCAGACCGCCTTGCATGAAAACTGGTACTCTGTAGCTGTTTTCCACTTTTTTGCATCAAACTGTGAGATTGACTATGGATTACTGAACAATGAATCCTGTATAACTAGGTCAACTTTTAACGGATATTGAAATCGATGCGTCTTACGAAGCAAACCAATTACGCGATCCGCATCATGATGTACTGTGCGGCAAATCGAGACAATTTGAGCCAAGTTCCAGAAATCGCCAAAGCCTACGGTCTGTCGGAGCTGTTTCTGTTTAAGATCTTGAAGCCGCTGACAAAGAATGGGCTGGTTGAATCTGTCCGTGGTCGCAATGGAGGTATCCGGTTGACACGGGATGCTAATCAAATCCGTCTGTCAGAAGTGGTTCGGGTTACCGAAGACAACTTCAATATGGCGGAATGTTTCAGTGACGAGGGTGCGGATTGCCCTCTGGTAGACTCTTGCGAATTGAATTCTGCCCTGCGCGAAGCGCTGGGCGCATTCTTCGGCGTTCTCGACAAGTATACGATTGAAGACCTTGCGATTAACCGCCACCGGATCGACAAACTGCTTGGTATTGATGACCTGAAACAGGCAGCAATGGTTTAGTCCTGCGCTACTTTACGATGGCAGCCCCGGCTGCCACCTTATGCTTTTCTTAATGATGATTACTCACCGGCTTCGTTTGCCGGTTCTGCATTAAGCTGACCGTATTTCTCTTCACCGATTTTCTCTAACAGTTCGAGTTGCGTTTCAAGAAAATCAATGTGGCCCTCTTCGTCCGTTAGCAGTTCCTCAAAAATCCGCATGGAAACATAGTCTCCGCATTCATGACAAACCTCACGGGACTTGGCATAGGATTCTTTTGCAACAAATTCACCTTCAAGATCTGCCTTGAGCACTTCCTTGACATTCTGGCCGATTTTCAACGGTGCAACAGTTTGCAGGTTCGGATGTCCTTCCAGAAAAATGATGCGCTCAACGATCTTGTCTGCATGCACCATTTCTTCGAGCGATTCTTCACGCTCCTTCTTGGCTAAAAGCCCATAACCCCAGTCATCCAGAAGACGGTAGTGAAGCCAGTACTGGTTAATGGCCCCGAGTTCCAGAAAAAGCGCTTCGTTCAATCTCTCAATTACCTTTGGATCGCCTTTCATGGCTTCACTCCTGTTGTGGACAAAAAATATCTAGTTTAGAATAATTCTAAACTAGATATTTAGAGGATGAAAATGATCTGTCAACAGAGCGAAGCGAGATTTTTCATGGCCAGATGGCGTTTTGCATTTAAATGGAGAGGCAATAATCAGGCAGCGCGGATTTTATTCATCCGATGGCGCGCCAGCATGCGGGCCGTTTCGCACTGGTGATGCTTTTCCTTGAGCTTTGTGATGAACTGTACAACCCTCTGCTCATCGGTCTGCATGTCCATGTGAAACTGCCTGCTGGTCTCAACAATCATGTCTACAAGCCTTGGAAAACAGCCGCAGCATTTCCCGCGTTTACCCATTTCGTGATAAACTTGCAGGGGAACTATCAATTGCCATGGGTCAGCTTTCAGAAGGTCGGTAATGACCCCTCTGATCTCATCTTCCATGATAATGTTACAACTACAAATGATCATGTTCAGTGTAAGGCTTTCTGGACAGCACTAGAACAAGACATAAGAACTCAACAAAACGAGAGTCAACCATTATCTTTTAGAACAGTTCAAAACTGGGCGATGTGTTAGGCCTGTCCGTCGATATTTTCATCCCGGATAATACCGCCCCTGCCAAAATGAGTTCCTGTTTGAATTTCAATGACAATCAGCGGTTCCGATGCCTTATCAGGGAACGAAAAAAGCAGTCTTTTTGCTTGAAAGCGTAAAATGGCGCACCCGAGAGGATTCGAACCTCTGACCTCTGCCTTCGGAGAACTCCTATTCATCCTCAAACTCCTTAAATTTAGCCATTTCTTGTTGTCAAACTCCTTGAAACTTCATGGTATTTCGCGAGCATTACGCGGACAAACTGCGGACATATCAATAGTTCTCCGCAGCTGACTTTTGAAAATCAGGGTGATGATGAGCATAGACACGTTCAAGTGTTTCCGTCGTCATTCCTAAAAACTGTGATAGTTGCCAAATTGGGGCTCCTGCTTGCATTCCCCAAGTCGCACGAGT
>JBCCYR010000227.1:0-5094 GCA_039189355.1 Pseudomonadota bacterium | reverse complement strand
GGCCCGGTTATGAGACATTTGGCAGTTCAACAGAAGCGCTGATCCGCAGTACGGATAGACTGTGCACAACACCTGGTCAGGAAACTCTAAGCCTCGCCAAAGAAGCATTTACAGTTACAGCAAAAGCCTGGGCCAGTATTGAGCTGATCCGTTTCGGACCGGTTTCAGAAAACAACCGATTTGAGCGTATTCTTTTTTATCCGGACCGGAAAAGCACCGGCTTAAAACAGGTGCAACGCATTCTTGCAAAACAGGATGAAAGTGCGGTGGATATAGACCGTCTTACCGGCAAAAGTGTTGCAGTTCAGGGACTTGGTGCGCTTGAGTTTCTGCTGTTTGGAACAGGCTCTGAAGCACTTGTTTCCGGTGACCGATTCCGTTGCAACTATGCAAAAACCATTTCCCGGAACCTTGCTGAGATTGCGGGTGAATTGTCAAATGGTTGGGCTGACAATGGTCCGTCAACCATTATTTGGACAGGGCCCGGACCTGAAAATCCAGTCCTCAGAACACCCCGAGAAGCGGTGAATGAACTTTTGGGTACGTTGGTACATGGACTTGAAAGTATCAGGGATATTCGTATCAGCGCTTTCCTGAGAGCAGAGGCATCGAAGGACAGACCAAGAGTTGCAATCTTCCGGCGTTCGGAAAACACAATGAACATGATCAGCAATAATATCGGTGCTGTCAGAAGGCTTTTGCTGGAGTCAGGTGCTGAAACCCTGTTGGAACCAGAAGACAGACCCGTTTTTAGCAATGTGATTTTTGAACTGGAAAACGCCGAACGCGTTGCTGGAATGATCCCGGAGCCTGTTGGAGAAACAATCAAAGACCCTGAGCAAAGAAACCGTCTTTCTTACCTCAGAACCTCTATCGGGTTTGCAATAGAAATGCTGGACCAGGATTTCGCAAAAGCCGCAGGCCTTTCATCCGGGTTCTCATTTTCAGATGGTGATTGATGTTTTTCAATCAGCCAGTGGACAGAAGAAGCTTTATTTTATCAGCCGGTGCTGGTTTCACATCACTTTTATCGAAACGTTCATATGCAGCTTTGCTGAACACAGAAACAGTTTTTGCGTCGGCTTTCCGAAACGACGATGGAACCTATGGTGTGATGCTGCTTGGGGAGCAGGGAAATGAAATATCACGTCTCTCCCTGCCGGCCCGCGGACACGACATTGCCTTTAATCCTGTCAAACGACAAGGCGTTGCATTTGCCCGCCGGCCCGGTAATTTTGCACTCGCCTTTTATGTCGACAGTCGTCGTGCACCCGTCACAATAACCACACCTGAGGAGCGTCATTTCTATGGGCATGGCGTCTTCTCCCGTGATGGAAAACTGCTTTATGCTTCAGAAAACGATTTTGAGAACGCCAAGGGTGTAATCGGAATCTATGATGCGACAGGTAATTTTGAGCGGATTGGCGAGTTTTCCAGTTTCGGAATTGGCCCGCATGAAATTCTTCTTCACCCGGAAAAGAACATACTTGTTGTTGCAAATGGTGGCATTGAAACGCATCCGGATTTTGGACGGACAAAGCTTAACATTCCAATGATGCAACCATCTCTGGCTTTCGTGGATCTTGCATCTGGAGGCTTGGTGGAAAGGCATTTAATGCCTGCTAAACTGCACAAATTATCGATCAGGCACATGGATGTTTCAAACTCCGGAACAGTTGTTTTTGGATGCCAATATGAGGGAAGTGAAACAGATTTACCTCCCTTGATCGGATCGCTGAAACTGGGCGAGCCGTTAAGGTTTTGGGAAACGCCAATTGGGGAATTGAAGACTTTTTCGAATTACGTTGGTTCTGTCGCGCTTCATGCTCATTTGCAACAAGTCGCAATAACCCTGCCTAAAGGTAACAAAGTTGCAATTTACTCAATGGAGACAAAGAGGCTTTTACGGGTAATCGAAAAACCGCAGAGCTTTGGCATTGTGTCCAGTGAAAGCGGTTTTGCTTATACGACTGCCACCGGACTTGTTGGTTCAGTGTTGTCTCAAGAAACAAGAAAGTTTCCCGATATTGCCTTTGACAATCACGTGGCCAATGCTTTTTCCAGTTAAGCAGGCTTACCGTTTGATCACATTTTCATCCAAATCAATACCGAGTAGCTTGTCGATGCGATAACGGTTAACGGCCAAATCCTGCACGGTGTATTTGTCCAGAACCATAAAGAATGCCTCTAAAGCCTTTCTTAGCGCAGAGTTCAGTTCACAGGAATCAACCAAAGGACACTCAACGGTTTCATCGCGGAAGCATTCTGCCATATTAAAATTGTCCTCAGTAACGCGGACAATCTCTGATAGCCGGATCTCAGTAGCCTTTCTGGTTAATTTGATTCCGCCATTTCTTCCTCGAGTTGCTTCCACCAATCCGTTTTGAGTTAACGGTCTTAGTATCTTGAAAAGGAAGGGTTCTGAAATTCCGTAGGCTTTGGCGATATCAGGTATCTGACTCAGTTTTCCTTGATTGGCGGCGCAATACATCATGATCCGAATACCGTAATTGGTTTGTTTTGTGAGACGCATATCTTTGCCTGCCTTTTGAGTGTTGGCTGAATTCAATCGGATTGTGCCCGCAACAGTCCACGCCCGATGCCATCAATTCGAACAAGTCGAGATTGCATATGGAATCGCGTTCACTCATTTAAAATCACCATTAATTGACATAAGTGCGTGATGTAACGTCGTCTGACTTGAACTTCGCAAGGGGACGAATGCTTTACCGTATTTCTTGCAGCCTGCCTTAACCCGAAGACATGCATCATGACTCACGCAATTGACGGGACAGAAAACACAATCAACAGAAGACAGTACCTCGTCGATGCGTGTGATTGCATCTTCCTTACCGCCATCATGATGGACAAACTTGGCACCAAAGAAGTCTACTGTTTTCTCCAAATGGGAAATCTGGCTTGGTCTGCCGCCGACATACAGGATAGATCTTCCATCCAGTTTCGGGCGCCGCTCGATGACGGTTTCCGACTCAACGGCGTCGACTAAACGCTTTTGCAATTCCAGTATCCGTTTGCGGTAATCTTTAAGACGGACTTCGACCCGCTCCTTGTCAGCCTCCGCTGCGCGGGCCTTGCCACGTGCGACCTCTATTGCACGATTGCGTTTGTCAGAACGCATATGTTCTTTTCGAATGATATCCACGAATTTTGCAGGCTGCGCTTTAGCCTTAAGCACCTGTATCTGACTTTCAAGCTCTGCAATCTTCTGGTCACGCTCATCCAAAGCCTCATGCAGTCCTGTTTCAATTCTGGATTTCCTCGTTTCAATCTCATCAAGCCTGCTTTTGAGTAAAGCAAGCTGAAGGCTACGTTCGCGGTAGGAAGCGCCCATCAAATGAGACAGCATGTGTACTTCACCAAACACCGTCCCGCGGATTTCCATTGAAACGTGGGTCAGTGTCATGAGCGCATAGAATGCACCTGCAATCTGACCCGAATCCTTCATCTCATTCCATAGCGAAAAAATCTCGTCATCAGTTTTAAGGCGCTTGAATTTTCTCAGACTACCGGCGTGGCGGTCATCGAGTAACTTGTGAATGGCTTTTGCTTCTTTGCTTTTTTTTGTTGTTGAAGTCACAAAGTAAGAATGTAGATCATAATCCTTGCAGTCCGGATTTACTTGCAGTTTGAGCTTGCGTGTCAGGTTTAAGAGATCTTGGTTGGTCAGACAGGTTCCGATCAAAGGACAGTGAACATTGTCTTTGAAGTCCCAGAGCCACAGTCTTTTGGGCGTACCGGTCAGCTCATCTTGTTGTATTTTACCAGGGTTGTCGCACAGATCACACATACACTGGTCCGACTTTACGCGCTGAGTTGTTGCAGTTCTTCAAGTCGAACTATGCGACGCATCTGCTCTTCAAGTTTTTCTTTCAAACGGGCGTTTTCATTTCGAAGTTCAGTAATTGCACTGTCATGTACAGTCGTACTTAAACCCGCTTGCTTACGCCATTTGTAAAAAGTTGTGTCGCTAATGGCGTATTTCCGGCAAAGCTCCAAAGCAGATTTGCCTTGTTTGTGTTCTTCAAGAATTGAAGCAATCTGGTCACTTGTGAATTGGGCTCTTGCCAAGACTCCCTCCAGTCAGCAGTCACACATTATAAACTAGACTAAATTAATCATATTATTTTATAAAACCATACTATTTAAATCAAGTTTATCAGGAAATTTTTTTCATGCCCGATTGCGCCTTTTCCAGAAAGCTGTTCAAACGGGTAATTTCCCTGAAAAGACGTGTTGTATCATGGCCTTCACAAAGCATCATGGCTGATACGTGCGCCTGACTGTACCTTCCGTCTTTGATAGATTGAATTGTCATGAAGAGTAATCGTTCGCAATCCGAAACCCGGTCGTGGCATTTCAGACAGGTGGCACTGTTGTATCTGAAAATGGTTTTTCGACGCTCACGCATAGCGCTCAAAACACAAAGCAGTCCGATAGAGATTTCCACCGCATAATCCTGACCAAAGCCTTTTCTGCAGATATCTACTGCTGTTTCACAATCCGGGGTCTCACCAGCGGCATAAGAAGTAAAATAGAACCTGCAAAGGTATATAAGCTGCTGTGTGGCTTCATCGAAGCCACACTCGCTTATCGGGGTTCCTTGCGCATTGTGATCATTACAACTCATTTGAGATTTCCCTAAGTAAACACTACTCTGTTCAGGCGCCGTCAACAGAATTGAAGCCTTCAAATTGCGGATGGCCTTGGTACAAACCGGAATTGTTACCGGCGTTCTTGTGCGCATTCCTGAAATTTTCAGACTTGGTCCACGCGATGAAATCCTCTTCGGTTTTCCATATGGTATGCGAGGCAAACAGCGTGTATTTTTCTTCTTCGTGATATGCGCCGCGCATAAGATGAAATTCAATGAAGCCCTGCATTTCATCCAGCGAAGATTTTCGACCTTTCCAGACATTTTCGAAATCTTCCTCGTGTCCGCTGTTTACCTTGAAGCGGTTCATGGCCAAGAACATTTTGTTTTCTCCTGTTTTTTATAATCTGCCTAATTTATCCCAAGCGGAACCCTGAAAGACCATTTCGATCTACCCGCTGCTTGTGGTATTTTGGGAAAAG
>JBCCYR010000226.1:0-5095 GCA_039189355.1 Pseudomonadota bacterium | reverse complement strand
CGCCCGAAACCCCAATCGCCTCGCGCATAAAAACGCGCCGCGCCGTGCCTATCGCGACGACCGCTAATAGCCCCTCTTGGCGCAACGAGGAGAGCACGAGGCTCCGGTTCGAGAAAAGCAGGTTCAAAAAACGGATTGGCGGTTCTGGATTTCGCAGACAGCCTTTCAACGTAGCGTTTGATTTGAGCAAAACCAGACTTGCCTATAACCTCCAGCTTCCAGATTGAGCTATCAATTCCTGCGCTTGATCCCAAAAGTACCAGTTGCTCCGGCCATTCAAGATTTTGCAACGTTTCGAGCTGCTCATCCGTCAGCATGGTGTTCTTGATGCCTGTCATCCCTGTTCTCCCACATTTTTGTTTGTGTGAGATTTTTGTGGGATAATGAATGCGTGAATGTCCAGTTTTCGCAGTACCATGGAATAGAGCAGGGCACTTTCAAACCCCAATGCAATGGCTGTTGCAATCGCCGCGCCCATCATGCCGTAAAGAGGGATCAGACTCATGTTCAGCACCACATTGACGAACAGTGCGCCACCATAGACGAGTGCGCAGATGTTTTGTTTGCCTGACATGACAAGCAATGCTTCTGCCGGTCCAATGCTTGCGCGCATTACAATGCCCGCAACCAGTATCCATAAAACGCTTTGGCCTGACACAAATTCTGCCCCGAATAACATCAACAGATATTTGCCCAGGACAATCATGACCAGACCGATTGCGAGGGATGGCCAAAATGTCCAGCTTACTGTCTTTTGAACAAAGGCACGGTATTCATCAATTTTGCCGGAAGCGGCATAGGCGGCAAACCGGTGGGATACCGAAGCGCGTACCGCAAAGTAGACGAAATGTACCAGTGCCAGAATCTTGGTTGCTGCAAAGTAGACGGCTGTTTCTTCCGGGTTGGTAAGCCATGCGACGAACAGCACATCGACTTGGGTTACGAGAACATAGAAGCTCTCTACCAGAAAAATGGGAAGCGCCACGCCCAACCAGTAGCCGACGCGGTAATCTGGCTTTGTACGTTCAACCGTTGCTCGCAGCTTTATCTGAAGTGCGATGAATTGAAGGAGGGTGGTTGAATAAGTGGCGATCACAGCAGACCACATTGCGGTTACGGCATCTGCTTCGAAGCCGAGCAGAATTGCTCCACCCATCAGCCCGAGAATGGCCAGTGGGCGAATGATAAAGGTCGGCAGGAATGCCACTTTTAGCCAGTTGAAAGGGCGGCCTGCGGAATCGTTGATACCTTCAATGCTGAGGGCGGGAAGGCACAACATGCCAAGGTAAATCGGCATGACGAAATAGTTGGTTACGAACCCGGGGAAGAAATAGAGCAGGCCTGCCCCAAACAGGGATGCAAGAGTTGCAACAGCCAGTGAAAGCCACATGCCGCTGTTGATGACCCCCCAAACCAGGCCAGGCTTTTCCTTTTCGCGGTATTCGGCAACGAATCTGACGACGGCTGACGGAAGGCCCAGGGCCGTTAGTGTACTGGCAATTACAATCCCTGCCCATACAGCGACGAATATTCCGTATTCAAATGTGCCCATCCAGCGGGCAAGAAGAACCTGCGAGAAAAACGCGATTGCTGCGCTTGCCACACGGATGATGAACACCGAAAGTGCCATGCGTTGGGAAACGGCGTTTTCATCCTTGCCTGAAAGAATGAAATCCGCTTTATGCAATAATGGCTCAAGGCGTTCCTGAAACGCCTCTGGTAGCATTTTTTCTGCCAGTTTTAATGCTCTTGTTTCCACGACAATCCTCACCTGAAGGCGTGTTTTATCACAAGGCGCTTAACAAACGGTGGAGTGGTAAAAATCCGACAGTCGTTAAACTCAACTAACCTATTGAAAAGTATAAGTTTATCGAAAATACTTTAACCAATTGGAAACCATGCCTATGTTTAGCGATTAAAGGAACTTCGCGAACGGCAGTCAGAATGGAAAAAGCGGTTACAAAACTTGA
Organism: Pseudomonadota bacterium; assembly: GCA_039189355.1. GTDB lineage: Bacteria > Pseudomonadota > Alphaproteobacteria > Rhizobiales > Rhizobiaceae > JAALLB01. Next base: position 3,125 of record JBCCYR010000226.1, on the reverse strand, counting down.
CCTCAAAGGCCTGAAATGCCCACTGCCGGTATTGAAGGCAAGAAAGGCTATGCAGCCGCTTGCCACAGGTGATCTGGTTGAACTGGAAACGACTGACCCGCTGGCGGTGATTGATATTCCTGCCTTTTGTAATGAAAACGGTCACCGTCTGGTTGAAAGCGCCGAGTATGATTGGGGTCACACTTTTCTGCTGGAAAAGGGAACAAGCCAGCAAGCTTGATTATATACCACTAGCGTGGTCTCCGCGTCGGAATGCCGATCCGTCCTGTTTCACGCTCACCGATTGCAGCCAGCACAATCTTTCCGGCAACAGGGTCGTAATTGGGGCGTTTCAGAGGTACCGGAACCTTGCCTGTAACGGCCAGTTTCCGGGAAATCCAGGCATCGCTTGGTTTGCCGTCTATACCGCCAGAATTAACAGCAAGGATATTGCCGGACTTTTGCCGTGGGTTCAAAAAGGGTGATTCAATCACTGCCGCACCGGCTCCCGGATCATAGCGCGCAGCGCGTGCTGCTTCCGTGCAAAGGATCGGGCGCATGTTCTTTGGCGCAGCACCTTCATTTCTTGCAGAGTAAACCGGCACGCTGCCAAATTTTCCGGCGCCACTTCGCAAAAGCCTCGCGGCTGAAACGGCACGGTCCGTTTGTGAACTACGTCCCAAAACAATTGCGACCAGATGCCTGCCATTGATCTTGGCGGAGGCGGCCATGTTGTAACCGGAAGCACAGACAAAACCGGTTTTCATGCCGGTCGTTCCGGGAAACCGTTCCAGCAAGAGGTTATAGGAGTAATGTGTCCTTACTGGCGTTTGGATGCCAACTGCTGAAAACATGTAGGCATATTGCGGAAATTCATTGAGGATTTGTGCGGAAAGCAATGCCATGTCCCTGGCTGAGCTGAACTGGCCAGCATTGTGCAATCCATTGGAATTGGCAAACCGGGTATTGTTCATGCCAAGGCGTGCAGCCTCAAAATTCATCCGCTCAACGAATGTTTGCAAACTTCCTGCAACTGCTTCTGCAAGGGCATGGGAAACATCATTTGCGCTTTTGACAATGATGATCTTGAGGGCTGTATCCATCCGCAAACTTACACCTTGCTTGTAACCCATCCGGCTTGGTGGTTGCCTGGTTGCAGCTCTGGAGATTTCCACTGGCGAGCCGTCTTCAATCTCACCAGCCTTGATAGCGCGGAAGGTAACATAAGCTGTCATCAGTTTTGTGAGAGATGCCGGATACCAGCGGTGATCCGGTTTGTTTGCTTCCAGAATCATGCCCGTATCCGCATCAATAACGATATACGGGTTTTCATCCGCCTGTGACGGAATGGCAATGATAATCAGGGCCAGTAGTGTTGAAACCAGAAGTAGACAGCGATACATTTTATCCAACCAGAGGGGGGCAGTTTTCTGCTTCTAGCAAACAACAAACAGACTTGTCAGGAACTAATATGCCGATCATCAACCGTATGGCTGAACTTCACAATGAAATTACCGAATGGCGCCGGGAAATCCATTCGAATCCCGAGCTTCAATACGATGTTCACGAGACAGCGGCAAATGTGGCGGAGAAGTTGAAAGCATTCGGATGTGATGAAGTCGTAACCGGTATCGGCAAGACCGGTGTGGTTGGAATTATTCATGGCAGGAACCGGGACTCGGGTCATGTGGTAGGATTTCGTGCAGACATGGATGCCCTGCCAATCGAGGAAGCAACAGACAAACCCTACAGGTCGAAGGTTCCGGGCAAAATGCATGCCTGTGGGCATGACGGCCATACGGCCATGCTTTTGGGTGCAGCAAAGTATCTTTCCGAGACACGGAACTTCAACGGTAGTGTGGCGGTAATTTTTCAACCTGCTGAAGAAGGTGGCGCCGGTGGCAAGGCCATGGTTGATGATGGCATGATGGAGCGTTTCGGAATCAACGAAGTTTACGGGATGCACAACTTGCCGGGCCTGCCCGTCGGTGAGTTTGCGATCAATACCGGAGCGGTGATGGCAGCGACTGATGAGTTCCGCATCAAGGTGGAAGGCCGGGGCGCACATGCGGCAATGCCGCATGAAGGAATCGACCCGGTTGTAATCGCTTCGCAGATTGTGATTGGTCTCCAGTCCATTGTTTCACGCAATCTGAACCCGTTCGAGCCCCTGGTTGTTTCGGCAACCCAAATTCATGGTGGCACGGCCTTTAATGTAATCCCGGATGCGGTAGAGATTGTTGGAACGATCCGAAGCCTTTCTGTAGAATCCCGCGAGTATGCAAAAATCCGTCTGAAGGAAGTTTGTGAGGGCATCGCTGCATCTGCTGGTGCGATCGTTGATGTCAAGCATATTGAAGGTTATCCGGCGACCTATAATCACGATGATGAAACAGCGAAAGCCGCCAATATTGCCAAACTGGTTGCTGGCGAAAACAGGGTCGATACAAACAAGCAGGCCACGATGGGAGGGGAAGACTTCTCCTATATGCTGCTGGAGCGGCCCGGATCCTTCATTTTCATCGGCAATGGAGATACTGCCGGGCTGCATCACCCTGAATATGACTTCAATGATGAGATCATTCCACACGGCACATCTTATTGGGCAAAACTGGCTGAAAATCTGATGCCTGCTAGCTAAAATATTGATTTTATTTGTTTATTTTCTTATGTGATCAACTGCACATCTTTGTGATCAGATCTTTCTTATGTTGTTTGTGTCGGAGGGGCACAGGCCCTTCACAAACCAAAGAGGAAGGACCTTAGTCATGAAAACCACATCATTCAAGAAAACCACCGCCGCTGTTCTGGCCGCCGCTACACTTGCGACAGGCCTGACATTTTCAACCGCACAAACTGCAAATGCCGGAAGCCGGGATTTCTGGGCAGGCGCTGCAACCGGTCTTGTCACAGGCGTAATTATCAATGAATCAAAGCATCGTTACCGCGAACGCCGCTACTATCGTGAACCTGTACGTCACGCTTCTGCCTACGATGCCCATGTAAACTGGTGTTACGGCCGTTACCGTTCATACCGCGAGTGGGACAACAGCTGGAAGCCACATCACGGCCCGCGCCGCGCATGCTACTCTCCTTATTACTAGGACACAGCCCACTCTGACAAGGAACCCCGGCATTGACCGGGG
>JBCCYR010000225.1:0-5106 GCA_039189355.1 Pseudomonadota bacterium | reverse complement strand
TGACCAGCTTTGGGATGAGATGGGCATGAACGTGAAAGGCTTCATGCTGCAGCCGGTTGGTCCTGAGGCACTTGGCTGGTTCAAAGAGCCAATCACTTCAATGGACGACTTCCGCAAGTATCGTTTCCGCACACCTCCAGGTATCCCGGGTCAAACCTATAAGGATATCGGTGTTGCTTCTGTTGCGATGGGCGGTGGTGACATTCTGCCTGCACTGCAAAACGGCACAATCGATGCTGCCGAGTGGTGCTGCCCGAAACCTGACTCCGTGTTCGGTTTCCAGAAAGTTCTGAAGCATTACTACCTTCAGGGCCTGCACCAGGTTGTTGTTAACGCGGACCTTTACATCAACCGCGACGTCTATGACGGCCTGACACCACTTCAGCAAAAAGCAATCGAAGTTGCTGCAAATGCTTCTCTTTCAAAAGCAATCTCTTACCGCATCTACGAAAACGGCAAGGCATTGAAGGATTTGACTGAGAACCACGGCGTTATCCTGCACGACACACCTGCTGACTACTTCCCTGCATACATGAATGCAGCGAACGCTGCACTTGAGAAGAACGCTGCTGAAAACGCATTCTTCGCAAAGGTTTGGCAGTCACAGAAAGACTTTGCTGCAATCGCAGTACCTTTCTGGGCAGGCGCTCAGGCTTCAAACGCTTCTCTGGGTAAGGCATTCGCTGACTCAGTCAAGTAATTGACTTTTGGGATGGCGGAAAACTCCGCCATCTCCTTTTATTGATTTCCCTATTGAAGAACGCCGCGTTTTTGCGACACTGTTGAATATGGAAAACAATAATAAGAAGGATTGGGGGAGATCCGACCATGGCAGATGATGTAGAAATCGAAAAACTCGATATTACCGACGAGTCCATTGCTGAACGCCGGGCAGAGCAACCGGGCGAAACACCCGAGGACATGACCTCATGGCAGCGTCCGATTACTGCCTCGATTGATCTGCTCAATCTATGGGTCGGCCGCGTTACCTGCCTCCTGCTGATACCGTTGATCATCGTGATGGTCTATGAAGTCATCTCGAGAAAAGCATTCGGTGTGCTTGCAGGTTACGGCTTGGATCAGCTTGCCCGCGATCTTGGTCTTGGTCCTACCCTCTGGGCATTCGACATCAGCCGCATGTCCGGCGGTGTCTTCTTCATGATCGCCGCTGCCTATGCACTCATGCGCGGGGTACACATCCGGGCGGATTTCCTCTACCGCAACTGGTCACCCAAAACCCAGGCGACCGTCGATGCCTCGCTTTATCTGGCATTTTATTTCCCGGCCATGCTGTTCTTTGCCTGGGCTGCATTTGATTTCTGGTTGGGTGCATTTGAGTCAAACGAACGCGCCGGGGATTCGACGTGGGCGCCCATTCTGTGGCCTGCCCGTCTTGCAATGCCGGTCGGTGCATTCCTGTTGTTCCTTCAGGGCTTCCCGGAACTCTTCCGCTGTTTCCACCAGATGGGCAAGGAACGGGAAAAGCATTTCGTTCGCATCCTGCTCCCTTACTTTATAATACTCGCTTTCATTTTCGTCGTCGTATTCTTCGACCGTGACATCTCCCGCCACATCCGCAGGGCTGGCGAAGATGCAAGCTCTCTCGCTTTGGCTTACATGTGGATTACCGACACATTTGGCTCGATATTCGGTGGCACGAGCATTCTGGATTTCTCCAAACCGACCATCGGCCTGTTGATGCTGGCAGCCATGCTGTTCTCGATTTTCGTCGGGTTCCCGATTTCGTTCACACTGGTTTTCCTTGGCTTTGTATTCGGATCCTGGGGCACCAATTCCGGCATAACCAGTTTCCTGCTTACGCTTAAGACTGACGAGACGATGCTCAGTACACAGCTCGTTGCGGTACCGTTGTTCATCTTCATGGGCATCATGATGGAAAAAGCGGGCCTCATGGAGCGTCTGTTCAACTCCATCCAGATGATGATGTCCAAAACCCGTGGCGCATTGTTCATTGCTGTGTTGATCGTTTCAACAATCTTCGCTGCCGCGACCGGCATCGTGGGTGCATCCGTGACCATTCTCGGCATTATGGCTGCAAGGACCATGAACAAGTCCGGCTATGACGTTAAACTTGCTGCAGGCACGATTACCGCAGGCGGTACTCTTGGCATTCTCATCCCGCCATCCATCATGTTGATTGTGATGGGCCCGGTGCTTGAAAAGGATGTTATCGCCCTCTTCCAGGCCGCAATCCTGCCCGGCATCATGCTGGCAACGCTTTACATGATTTATGCGATCGGACGTTGCTTCATCAATCCAAACCTTGGCCCTATCCTGCCGCCGGACGAGCAGCCTGAGACTTCTGACAATTACCTGTTCGAAGTGGTGCTGGTACTTGGCTCGATTATCGCCCTTATCTGGCTGATGTTTGTGGGAACAAACAGCGGGTTCGGCCTATTCCCTCTTGACGGTTTCTTTGTTCCGCTGATCTGGTTCGGCCTGATGGTTGGAACCTACCGCTATGTCCGCAGTTCAAAGCCGGGCGGATTTTACTTCTCCGACCTGTGGGGAGAGTTCTTCCTCGGTCTGGTGCCGCCAACCATCCTGATTGCCTTTGCTCTCGGGTCCATTCTTGCCGGTTGGGCAACACCTTCCGAGGCAGCAGCATGTGGCGCCTTCGGCTCGATCGTACTGTCTGTCGGGTATCGCAAGTTCAACATCCTGGATTTCTATGATGCGCTGATCAAGTCGCTGGAAATCACGGTTCTGATCATGTTCCTCGTTGCTGCATCAAACTATTTCGGTGCTGTATTCTCTGAACTTGGAACGCCCAAATTCCTCACAGAAGTACTGCTGAGCTACGACCTTTCAGTGATTACAATGCTCATCCTGATCATGGCGCTGATCTTCCTGCTTGGCTGGCCACTGGAGTGGGTGCCGATTGTGGTGATCATCGTGCCGATCCTGGTGCCGCTGCTTGTCGATCTCAACATCAACCTGATCTGGTTCGCGATCCTTGTCGCCGTTAACCTGCAGACCGCTTGGCTTTCGCCTCCGGTCGCACTCTCGGCATACTTCCTCAAAGGCGTGGTGCCGGAATGGGATCTGAAAGACATTTACCTTGGCATGATGCAGTTCATGGTCATTCAGGTCATTGGTCTGGCCTTCATCTTCCTTGTACCGGGTATCGCCTTGTGGCTGCCGGATTACTTGTCGGGAAGTCCGAACCTAGTCGGTTTCTTCGAATACACGATGTTTGAGAAATAAGGTTTGAAAACACTTCAGATTTTCTGAAACAACCCGTAAGTTTAATGGACCATTCAAGCTTGCGGGTTGCTTCTGTTGTGAAACCCGCATAGCTCAGAAGCAGTTTATGTTTGAGGACTTGTGATGGCCATTACCTATCTGAAAAAGGCAGAAAAAACACCTGCTACCGGCGAAGACGAAACCCGCAAAATCGTATCCGACATGCTTGCAGAAATTGAAGCAGGCGGAGAAGACGTAGCCAGGGCATATGGCGAAAAGCTCGACAACTTCACTGGAAACATCATCGTTACGCGTGAAGAGATTGATGCTGCGTCAGCCAAGGTTCCCCAAAAACTCAAAGACGATATCCAGTTTGCTTATGACCGGGTCCGCAAGTTCGCAGAAGCCCAGAAGGCTTCGATTAGCGAGTTTGAAACAGAACTGTCTCCAGGCCTCTGGGCAGGACAGAAACTGATCCCGATGGAAACCGCAGGCTGCTATGTACCGGGCGGACGCTATGCGCATGTGGCATCAGCCATCATGTCGGTTGGCACTGCGAAAGTTGCAGGCGTTGAGAATGTTGTCGCCTGTTCGGCACCCAAACCCGGCGAAGGCATCAACCCGGCAATCCTGTACACAATGAACCTGTGTGGCGCAGACCACATTCTGGCGCTCGGTGGCGTTCAGGGCATTGCAGCAATGACCTTTGGCCTGTTTACAGGAAAACCTGCCAACTTCCTTGCAGGCCCCGGCAACCGGTTTGTGGCAGAAGCCAAACGCATGCTTTATGGACGCGTGGGCATCGACATGTTTGCCGGACCAACCGAGATCGGCATCATTGCGGATGAAACCGCTGATCCGCAGATCGTCGCTGAAGACCTCGTTTCTCAGGCCGAACATGGTTTCGACTCGCCTGCTTGGCTGTTTACAACATCACGGGAACTGGCAGATGCAGTCATGGGCAAAATGGATGGCCTGATCAATGCCTTGCCGGAAACAGCGAAGAATGCAGCCACCGCCGCTTGGCGTGATTATGGCGAGGTAATCCTTTGCGATACACGTGAGGAAGTCTGTGAAGTGTCGGACAAATACGCTTCTGAACACCTTGAAGTTCAAACATCCCAAGACCAGTGGTATACTGATAATCTGAAGTCTTACGGCTCTCTTTTCATCGGTGAAGAAACCACCGTGACCTATGGCGACAAATGCTCGGGCACAAACCACATTCTTCCCACAAAAGGGGCAGCACACTACACAGGCGGTCTTTCAGTGCACAAGTTCATGAAAGTGGTCACAACCCAGCGCATGACCCGTGATGCAAACCGCGAAGTCGGTGTGGCTGCTGCCCGCATTTCGCGTCTTGAAGGCATGGAGGGCCATGCACGCGCCGGGGATGCACGCCTGCGGAAATATTTTGAAGGCGAAAACTTTGACCTCGGTCTGGATTGATCAATGACTGCCGACCTGTTTTCCCTTGAAGGCAAAACAGCGCTGGTCACCGGCGGCGGCACCGGAATTGGAAAGGCCATAGCGCAGGCCTTTTCAGATGCAGGTGCCTATCTCATCTTGATTGGCAGGCGGGAAAACCTGCTCAGGGAAGCACTCGAAGGCCGGAATGGTCTGCCTGTTTCGGTTGACCTCTTCGCGGACGGACCGCTAACAACCATCAAACAGGCCTGTGAAACACACGGCACATTTCCGGATATCATCGTCAATGCTGCAGGGCTTAATCCGCGTAAACATGCAGACGAAGTTACTCAGGAAGTCTGGGAACAAACGATCCATCTCAATCTCACCATTCCCATTTTGCACATTTCCAATTGCAGGTTGTCCCGAGACGCTGGAGGACCAGCTGTCTACATTGGGGTCCGTCGTGACTTCTTCCGCGCTGCCCCGGCG
>JBCCYR010000224.1:0-5109 GCA_039189355.1 Pseudomonadota bacterium | reverse complement strand
TCGCGTTGCCCGCGAACGTTTCAATGGCTGGCACAATCGTGAAAAATTCACCCAACTTACCGGCGACAACAAACCGGAAACCATGGAGGAAGCTTATGCGGTTCAATCAGCCTTGTATGAAATTATGCGAGATGAGGCAGGTTTTACGGAATTCGCCGGGCACAAGGTGGCGCTGACTTCTCCGGCCATTCAGGAAATGTGTGGTGTTGACGAACCGGCCTATGGTTCCGTTTTCAGAGAGTTTGTGCACCCGAACGGACATGAAATTCGTGCAGGAGATTTTATTCGTCTGGGAATTGAGTTCGAGGTCGCTTTTGAAATCGGGGAGGATGTTCCCGTTTCCGATGGCAGGCAAACAAAAGATACGGTGGCGCCTTTTGTTTCCGCTGCGATGCCAGCATTTGAACTGATTGACGACCGAGACGCGGATTACGCACATCTGGATGCGATGTCGATCCTTTGCGACCGGTGCTGGTGCAACGGTATTGTTCTTGGCGAACGTGTTGAAGACTGGCAATCGCTCGACATCGGCAATTTGGCCAGTGGGGTTGTGTGGAATGGCATGGCGGACGAACAGGGCAATACCGGAGCCGCACTCGGACATCCGCTCAACTCGGTGGCCTTTGTCGCCAATCATCTGCAGGCAAACGGCAAGCAGTTGAAAGCGGGTGAAATCATCATGACCGGCAGTGCACTGAAAACCCGGTTTCCCAAGCCGGGCGATACTGCAGTTTATCATGTTGAAGGGCTTGGAGAAGTGACCGCCCGCGTTATGTCGGAGGCATGAACGATCTTATTCTTGTCCTTGGTGACCAGCTTTCCCATAAACTCTCTTCGCTTCAAGCGGCAGACAAGTCGACCGACTGCATACTCATGTGTGAAGTCATGGAAGAAGCGAGTTACGTCAAGCACCACAAGAAGAAAATCGCATTTCTGTTTGCGGCAATGCGTCACTTCGCAAAAGAACTGGAGAACGAAGGCTGGCAAGTTGAATACATCAAACTTGATGACCCGAACAACACAGGCTCTTTCACCGGCGAAGTCAAAAGGGCAATGGAAAGGGGGAAACATCATTCAATAGTTGTCACAGAGCCTGGCGAATGGCGCGTGATGGAAATGTTCAAGGCCTGGTCGGAACAGCTTGGCGCTCCAGTCGAAATACTCGCCGATAACCGGTTCATCGCCAGTCACCAGGAGTTCGAAAACTGGGCGGAAGGCCGCAAACAATTGCGCATGGAATATTTCTACCGCGACATGCGCCGCAAGACGAACCTGCTAATGGACGGTGACAAGCCCGAAGGCGGTGAGTGGAATTACGATTCAGAAAACCGCAAGCCTGCGAAGGCTGATCTTTTCATGCCCGAAACAAAACGGTTTGCGCCGGATGAAATTACACGCGAGGTTCTGGAATTGGTTGGCACACGGTTCGTGGACCATTTCGGCGATCTTGAACCGTTCTGGTTTGCAGTTACCGCTGAACAGGCTGAAGAGGCTTCGGAACATTTTCTAGCAGAATGTCTTGAACGGTTCGGCGATTACCAGGATGCCATGCTGACAGGAGAAAAATTTCTCTATCACTCGCTTTTGTCGTTTTACATCAATGCAGGCTTGCTCGAGCCGCTGGAAGTCTGCAAACGCGTTGAAACGGAATACAGAAAAGGCAACGCCCCCTTGAACGCAACTGAAGGCTTTATCCGGCAAATCATCGGTTGGCGGGAGTATGTGCGCGGCATCTACTGGCTGAAAATGCCGGACTATGTAAAACGCAACTTCCTTGAAGCTGACCGCAAGCTCCCGGCTTTCTACTGGACCGGCGAAACAGACATGAAATGCCTGTCAGAAGCGATAAAACAGACAAAAGAGGAAGCCTATGCCCATCATATCCAACGACTGATGGTGACCGGTAATTTTGCAATGCTGGCAGGCGTTGATCCGCACGAAGTGCATGAATGGTATCTGGCAGTCTATGCCGATGCCTATGAATGGGTGGAACTGCCCAACACGCTTGGCATGAGCCAGTTCGGGGATGGCGGATTGCTTGGATCAAAACCCTATGCGGCGAGTGGCAATTACATCAACAAAATGTCCGACTACTGCAAACACTGCCGTTATGATGTGAAACAGAAAACCGGCGAAGATGCCTGCCCGTTCAATGCCCTTTACTGGGATTTTCTGATCCGCAACCGGAACCTTCTGGAAGGCAACCCGCGGCTGGGACAGGTTTACCGTACATGGGGTAAAATGGACGGGAGCAAGCAGGCTGAATATCTGGAGAGTGCAGCAAAATTTCTCCACACGCTCTAATGCGTTACAGCAACGGCATGGCTCCGACAAATATCGTAATAATCCGTCCATGGAGTACGAGTTGTGTTGGTACTGAGTAACAATCTGCAAACCTGACGATTGACACCTGCATCTGCTTGATGGCGAGATGGCGAGATGGCGAGATGCTGAAAGACGTTCTGCTGCATACTGCAAAGGATTTCGCTCACGCAATCATGACTTTGGAAAAACAGGATGACCGCGTCGCATTTCCTGACAAAATCGGAACTGGTGCAGGTCCGGTCACCGCATTTGACCCAATGTGCGAAACCAGATGGCAAGTGCTCTAAGCCAGGCCCGCTTATTCTGCTGCCTGCACCTGAGCTCCAGACTTCGCATACTGCTTACGATCGATTGATCGTCGAACCATCTCGGCAATCAGAATGCCGAGTGGTGCCGAGAACCAGATGCATATCAGGATGGCTGCGGTTTCATAATTCCGCAGCAACGGATCAAGCACCAGCAACATGGCCCGGAACAACCAGAACGAGCCCCACATGGAACCTGCAAAGCGGAACATCCAGATCCGGTGATTTTCGACATCGCCAGAGCGAATTGCCAGAACGCCCATGATGGCTGTGCCGTATACAAAAGCGGACATTGAGTAAAAGCCATAGGAAGAAAGGCTGCCACCATATTCGGTGACAGAACCATGCTCCGAGGCAAGCCAGACCGCACAACCAACACCGATGGTCAGGCTTAAAAACGAGATACGTCCTATCAACCGGTGCAGCCCGGCGTTTTCCCCAAAGCCCGGCTTCAGCATCTGGACATGCATCAGAACGAAGGCAATCGAATTGAAAGTCAGATGTCCGTAAAGAAGGTTGCTGCGAAAATCACTGCCGGTCACAAACCGTTCGTAAAAAGCCGCACCCCAGGCCGGATGATTGACATAACGGTCACCCCAAACCGTGCATGCATTGTTTTCACAACGTGAAAGAGCTGCAGCACTTTCATCCGCCGACAATCCCAAGTTGATCAGCACATCATAGATACCAATGAAAAACGCGATACCGGCAGGTGCGCCCTCAATCAGATAGCGGATATTGAGGTACAGCAGCAGAAAGACACCGAACCAAAGAAACGATTTGTAGGAACCGGTTTTGTAACTGCGGGCAAGCAGGCCAAACCAGACCGCTATCGCTCCGTAGATGGCCAATACGCCAATCGGCATTTCCATGATTCCCTCCTCCACGAAAACGCAAATTTATTTTTCAAGGCTAATCTTGACTGTTTTTGCAGTCAAGTTATCGAAGTAGGCAACACAATTACCAAAGAAGTTACAGCATGAGCACAGAACAACGCACCATAACCAACACACCCGGCCTTCTGGATGAAATCCGCAACCACTTTGCCCATGTGGAGAACTGTCCCCTGACGGGCGAACGTATCTTCTTTGAAAATGCTGGAGGGGCACTCACTCTCAAAAGCGTAGTGGAAACATCTGCAAAGTTTGCTGCAATCCCTGACAATCTCGGCCGCAGCAACAATACTTCCCAGCAGCTGAGTGCGCTAATGGTAAAGGGCAAGCAGGACATCAAGACATTTTTCAATGCATCAGAGGGTGCAGCATTTGTCGGTGAAAGCGGTACCGAACTCCTGTTCCGCCTGATTTCAGCTGCAGCTCTCGCATCAGCAGATGGAGGGATCATTCTCGGTAGCACGCTCGAACACCCCGCCTCACGCAGTGCATGCCATCGCTGGGCGGAGGTTTCCGGGAAACCGCATATACTCGCCACCCACAATAATGAGACAGGCACGGTGACCGCAGAGGATTATGCACCGCATGTTACAGACAATGTCCGTGTTGCGACGATTGTTCATACTTCACCGGTTACCGGAATGTCGGTTGATGTCGCGTCCATTGCCGCTGCAATTCGGGAAAAATCGCCTGATTGCCTGATCATTGTTGATGGTATCCAGCATGCTTCCCATGGCGGCATTGATGTCGAGGCTTGCGGTGTGGATGGCTATGTTATCTCGCCTTACAAGGTTTTTTCACGCCATGGTTACGGTGTTGCATGGGTTTCAGAACGCTTCATGACCATGCCCCATGACCGCCTGATAGGTGCACCGGATGAGACTTGGGAACTCGGCACGCGTGACATTGGCAGCTATGCAACCTTCACTGACGTTGTCGATTATTTTGACTGGCTGGGAACCCGTTTTACAGACAGCGCAGACCGTCGCGAACGCATTGTAGCGGCAGGTGAGGCCATTCATGCCCATGAGAAACGGCTTACGGATGCCATGCTGCATGGTACCGGAAACCTCAAAGGCCTCGCCGACATGGAGAATGTCGATATCATCGGCGGAGTGGATAATCCGCTGCGCGAGGGGCTGGTTTCAATCGTTGTGAAAGGTGTCGAAAGTGCAGAGGTCGTGTCCAGACTGGAAGAGGCTGGCGTCCGGGTTCATATCCGCAAGGCGGATAACTATTCCGGTAATGTGCTTGAACCGCTTGGACTTCCCGACTGCATCCGTGTTTCCACTTGCCACTACAACAGCGAACAGGAAGTGGCGAAGTTTCTGACAGCCATGGCAGAGATTTCTGATTAAGCAATGGTGGCTGAGAAGCCAAAGCAATCATGATCGCACGTCCAAATCTTTAAGGATTGGACGATCAGCCGATATTATGAGTTTTGTCTTCAAGGGCTAAAATTTCGTCATATGATGCAGAAAATTAGCGTAATCCATGCCATATTTGATTCAAAAAGTATCAATTCTTCCAAATCCTTGTAGATTTAAGCAAATTCTGTCAGAGTAAGGTAGGCCTTTGGAAAAAAG
>JBCCYR010000223.1:0-5110 GCA_039189355.1 Pseudomonadota bacterium | reverse complement strand
CTGATCCTTGCTGATCTGATTGACGGGATTCCGCACTCCGGTGAAGCGCATGAACTGGTTGGACATGAGCAACAGGTTTCCTCCATTCTGGAACAGTATGCGTCAGGACGTATGCACCATGCGCTTTTGCTGTCCGGCCCGAAGGGCATTGGAAAAGTTACAATGGCACTACGGCTGGCGGCTCATTTTTTCAGGTTTCCCGAGCCTGTTAAGGCTCACAAAGCGTTAATCCGACCAGAGGCTGGCGATCCGGTTCAGGGCAAGATTGGTGCCCGGTCTCATCCGAACCTGTTGCATCTGACGCGCCCCTGGGATCAGAAGGCAAAGAAGTTTAAGACCAGACTCACAGTCGATGAAATCAGGCAAACTGTTCCCTTCTTCGGAACCGCAAGGGGAGAGGACGGCTGGCGTGTCGCTATTGTTGATGCCCTGGATGACATGAATGCCAATGCATCGAATGCCTTGTTGAAAATCCTCGAAGAGCCACCGGAAAAAACAGTCTTTTTCATCATTGCCCATTCCATGGGTTCGGTAATGCCGACGATCCGGTCGCGATGTCAGCATGTGCCTATGAAAAGTCTGACAAACAATCAGGTTTTGGCAATATTAAACCGGTTCAATGTGCTTGATGGTCTCGGCGAAAATGACCAACAATTGCTGGTGTCACTCTCAGAAGGTTCTGTGAGGCGCGCAATCATACTGGCACAGGAAGATGGTCTGGAACTCTACAAGTCTTTTCGAAGTGTCTGTGAAAACCTGGCAAGGCCCGATTGGACGAAAATACAGGGTCTTACGGATATCGTTGTCCAGCGTGGCAGGGAAGACCGCTATAAGCTGCTTCTCAATTTCGCTGATGATTTCATGCAAACCAATGCAACGCGGGTACAAGAAGGCGATAATACAATATCTTCACTTGCCCGGTGGGCAGAGGTGTGGGAAAAGACGCGAAATTCCGCACGTTCCGCAGAAAGCTACAACCTTGATCGCAAACAGGTAATTCTCAATCTGTTTCATGACATGGGGGAAGCTGCGCGGCCCTGACTTTGAAAACAGTTCCGATCATGCCAAACGACAAGTTTTACATTACCTCTGCAATTTCCTACCCCAATGGTGCTCCGCATATCGGCCATGCCTATGAGTTTGTTTGCTGTGATGCAATTGCCCGCTTCAGTCGCCTGGATGGCAAAGATACGCGCTTTCTTTTGGGGACGGATGTGCATGGGCAGAAAATGCTTCAGACCGCTCGTGATCTCGGCATTACACCAAAAGAGTTGGCAGACAAAAACTCAGACGTTTTTCAGGACATGACAGACCGGCTGAACGTCTCTTATGACCGCTTTATCCGGACATCAGACGAAGACCACCATCGCTCTTGCCAGGCGCTATGGCAGCGCATGGAGGAAAATGGCGATATTTACAAGGATGCTTATTCCGGTTGGTACTCTGTCCGCGACGAAGCCTATTACGATGAAGCGGAAACAACCCTGAATGACGAGGGGGTGCGCATCGGGCCTCAGGGCACACCGGTTGAGTGGATGGATGAGGAAAGCTATTTCTTCCGCCTTTCCGCCTATGAAGACAAGCTTCTGGCGCTATACGAAAATCAGCCCGATTACATTGCGCCTGTTTCACGCAAAAACGAGATTGTCTCCTTTGTCAAAGGTGGTTTGAAAGATTTGTCGGTATCCCGGACGACGTTCGACTGGGGTGTAAAAGTCCCCGGCGACGACAAGCAAGTGATGTATGTCTGGGTGGATGCACTGACCAACTACATAACCGGCGTCGGTTATCCGGATGAGGAAGATTCACTGTGGCCTTACTGGCCAGCGGATGTCCATGTCATCGGCAAGGACATCACCCGGTTTCATGCGGTCTACTGGCCGGCATTCCTGATGTCTGCCGGTATGGAGCTTCCAAAGCAGGTTTTCGGCCACGGCTTTCTGCTCAACAAGGGCGAGAAAATGTCGAAGTCGCTGGGCAATGTAGTCGATCCGTTCCAGATGGCTGACCTGTATGGCGTGGACCAGTTACGCTACTTTTTCCTGCGGTCTGTGCGTTTTGGCTATGACGGCAGTTACAGTCATGAAGATATCGTAAACCAGACCAATGCGGACCTTGCCAACAATTTTGGCAATCTGGCGCAGCGGTCGCTTTCCATGATTGCCAAAAATTGCGAGGGCAGGGTGCCCGCCCGTGGTGAGGCAACAGCCGAAGACAAGGAACTGCTGGATCAGGTTTACGCATTGCCGGAAAAGGCTCGCGCTCACATGAAAACCCATGCGATCCATGATTATGTGGACGAGGTATGGAAAGTACTTGGTGAAGCCAATCGCTACATCGACGAGCAGGCGCCGTGGGGATTGAAGAAGACCGATCCGGAACGCATGGGGACCGTGCTTTGGACCGTGATTGAAACCGTGCGCATGGTCGCAATTCTGAGCCAGCCGGTCATGCCGGACTCTTGCAACAAGCTGCTTGATCTTCTTGCCGTTTCTGAAGATGCACGTAACTTTGATCAACTTACAGCGGATAACGCACTGGTTAGCGATACCGAACTGCCAAAACCGGAAGGCGTTTTCCCGCGTTTTGTGGAGCCTGAAAGCGACAACTGATGCTGGTCGACTCCCATTGCCATCTGGATTTCCCGGACTTTGCCGACGAATTGCCTGACGTGATTGCCCGCGCAGAAGCCGCAGGGCTTGGGCGGATGGTTACGATCTGCACACGGATCAGAAAATTCGATCAGGTGCTTGGCGTGGCGGAGCGGTTTGACAATGTATTCTGCTCGGTCGGCACCCATCCACACAATGCCCACGAGGAACTCGATATTCCCGTCGAGGAAATTGTTCGCTTAAGCAAGCATCACAAGGTTGTCGCGATCGGCGAAGCCGGCCTTGATTACTACTATCAAAAAGACCATGCCGCGGCACAGGCAGAAGGGTTGCGAAATCACATTGCAGCAGCCCGTGAAACGGGACTTCCCCTTGTCATTCACTCCCGTGACGCAGATGAAGATATGGCCGATATCCTCGAAGACGAAGCCGGGAAGGGTGCCTTCCCCATGGTGCTCCACTGTTTTTCATCAGGACGTGTGCTGGCCGAGAAAGGCGTTGAGCTGGGCGCTTACGTTTCGTTCTCGGGTATTCTGACATTCAAGAACTCCGTTGAACTTCGTGATATTGCGGCAGACCTTCCACTGGACCGCCTGCTGGTTGAAACCGATGCGCCATACCTTGCGCCAACACCGTATCGTGGCAAACGCAACGAGCCGTCCTATGTGGTAGAAACCGCAGCAATGCTTGCGGAAGTCATGGGCATAACCGTTGAAGAATTGTGGCAGGTAACGACCGACAATTTTTTTCGCCTGTTCTCCAAAGTACCTGACAACAGGCATCCTGCATGACTGACATGATGCGTTTCACGGTCCTTGGTTGCGGCTCATCTCCCGGTGTGCCACGCATTCACGGCGATTGGGGCGATTGTGATCCTGATGAACCGAAAAACCGGCGATTGCGCTGCAGCCTTCTTGTGGAACGGATTTCGGATCAAGGAACAACAACGGTCGTTGTGGATACCAGTCCGGATTTTCGCCAGCAGATGCTGAATGCAAATGTCAAATCCCTGGATGCGATTCTTTATACGCATCCACATGCAGATCATGTACACGGAATTGATGACCTGCGCGGCTTTGCCCTGGCTCAGCGTGAGCGGATTACCATTTACGCTGACAAGCAGACACAGGAACGGCTCGACCAGGGGTTTGGCTATTGTTTCCAGCAGCCGGAAGGCAGCATGTATCCGCCAATCCTGAACGCCCATGAGCTGTTCGCCGGAAGACCTGTGATGATAACGGGGAAGGGGGGTAACATCCACGCCCTGCCCGTATTCCAAGTTCACGGACCAATCCATTCGCTGGGGTTTCGATTTTCAGCGGATGGGAATTTTGAAAATGGTGGCTTGTGCTATTCACCGGATATCAGCGACATACCTTCGCAGAGTTTGCCTGCGCTTGAAAACCTTGATTGCTGGATTTTGGACGCCTTGCAATACAAGCCGCATATAAGCCATTTCAGCGTTGTCGAAGCATTGGAATGGATTGAAAAGATCAAGCCCCAAAGAGCAATCCTGACCCATATGCATATACCGCTTGATTACAACAAGTTGAAATCAGAATTGCCTGCAGGTGTTGAGCCTGCCCATGACCGCATGACCATAGAAACCTTTGTGAGTAGCTGATCCGATGTTTTCCGCAAAATATGAACGTATAATTTTTCAGTTCTTGCTCTCGGGCATTATGTCTTTTGTCGTTTCAGGAACAGCGACAGCCAGGATAACCGGCTTTGAAGATTTTATGTTTGGGGCCTGGATTGATGCCTGGTTGCCGGCGTGGCTGGTTGCATTTCCCACAATTGTAGTTATTTCACCACTCGTCATGCGATTTGCAAAGAGCCTCATTAAAACAGCGGATTAGAGAGAGTATATAAAGTTATATAATAATAGAAAAGTTCCATAATGTTTGTTATGCGATTGGAGGTTGCTGAGTGGTGGATTCTAATTCGAAGTGCGACATGCGAATAAGAACAATGACTTATCGTATGGAGTATTTTCTTGTCATCCACCTATTCCCAACTGTCTTTAGAAGAACGCCGCCTGCTTGATCAATTGCATCACAAACAAATTCCTGTTGCTGAGATTTCACGTATTCTTGGACGTCATAGGTCTACAGTCTATCGGGAGTTGAAGCGCAATAAATTCGTTGATCAAGAGATGCCCGAGCTGAACGGGTATTACTGTCTAACAGCACATGATAAGGCTGCTGGCCGACGTGTCCGCCATATCAAGCTCGTTCAACATGCGGAATTGCGTGAGGCGGTCATAGATCGATTGAAAGTTGGTTGGTCGCCTGAACAAATAGCTGGTCGTTTAAGATACGAAGACTGAAATTTATGTTTATCCTATGACACTAGCGAAAAATGATTAACAAAACCGAACAACGAGCTTTTAATCTGCCTTGATCAATTGCAGTTGCGCTTCATAGCCACGCCCACCGGGCCTCAGGTCGCGCCGATCAAACTGCTTTTGTTTGCGATTGTGTTTTAGCGCGGCGCGG
>JBCCYR010000222.1:0-5119 GCA_039189355.1 Pseudomonadota bacterium | reverse complement strand
TCCCAAGAAGCAGATGGTGATCCAATTCTCATAAAAAAATATCCGAACAGGCGGCTGTATAATACAGCTACAAGCTCTTACATCGTTCTGGACGACATTGTGACCCTTGTAAAAGGCGGAACCCTCTTCAGAATTGAAGATGCAAAGTCAGGTGCCGATCTTACCCGCAGCATTCTCAACCAGATCATTTACGAGCGCGAACCTGGCCAGACCAATTATCATTTTCCACTTGAAGTACAAAAACAACTGATCATGATGTATGACGATGCATATGGAAAAATGGTTCCTGAATATTTACGCGAGTCGATGAGGGTATTCGTCTCTGAACGCGACCGCATGAAAGAAACCTTTGAAGAAATGGTGAACTTCAATTCCCAGACCATGGCCCGTTTCAGTGAAAACATTGCCAAACAGAATCTAGAAGTTTTCAACCGTACCTTTGAGTTCTTCCAGAACATGAGTGGGTTTCAGGCTTCACGCAAGGAAACTGAAAAACCCGTGGAAACCGGTCAGAAACCCGGTGACAGGGAGGCCGAACTCACAGAGATTCAGAACCAGATTGACGCTTTGCAAGAGCGTTTGAAATCCCTGAAATAATCTACAAGTCCTGAGTCATGCCACATCGTTTGAAGAAACCGCCAAAAGCCTATTCCAAGCATTACTTTCTGGGTCTTGGTTTCCACGGATTCCACAGGGTGAACTATCTGGAATGGGGGGATGTCTCCAAGTTCCACCGCCAGGAAACCCTGTTCTGTGTGCACGGCCTGACCAGAAATGCCAGGGACTTTGACTATTTTGCCGGCAAACTGTGTGATCGCTACCGGGTTGTCTGCCCCGATGTTGTCGGTCGTGGCGACAGTGACCACCTGCTAAGCGATGAGGCGTATAATTACCTTCAATACAATGCAGACATGAACACCCTTATCGCCCGCCTCGGCGTTACCGAAGTAAACTGGATCGGGACTTCAATGGGGGGCATTATCGGCATGGTCCTTGCCTCTGTCGCCCAATCCCCAATCCGCCGACTTGTGGTGAATGATATCGGACCAGAGGTTTCCCGCGACGCGCTATTGTCAATCGCACAGTATATCGGCCGATCGGATGAATTTGCTTCTGTAAAGGACGTTGAAAACTTTCTGCGCGAAATCTACCACGAATTCGGTCCGATGACGGATGATGACTGGGCGCATATGGCAAAATATGCCTGCAAGCGGACGGAACACGGCACTTTCAAGATGAAAGTTGATCCCCGTGTCGGTGACGCTTTCCGGGATTCAATCTCGTATTTCAACGTGGAAATGTGGGAAACGTGGGAAAAGATTACCTGCCCGGTGCTTATTCTGCGTGGCAAGAACTCGAGTTTTCTTTCAGAAGAAACCGCGCACAAAATGCTGACCTACGGACCTGAAACCACCCTGGTCGAATTTGATGACACAGGCCACACGCCGACCCTGCGCAACGATGAGCAAGTGGACGTCATTGCGGAGTGGCTGGCAGAGAATTAAAATCCAAATAGCAAACAAGAGGCCGGAGCCTCTTGTCTAATGTCCCTTAAAAGACCGGATTACTTGATCCAGCTGTCAACACTGTCGGGGTTTGCAGCCACCCGTTCTTCTGCCAAATTGGGTTACCAGCCAGACACGCAAACCGGAACTTAAACATCCAGCGTATTGACCCGCTCCCAGTCAGAGAAGTGGGACACGTAAGCGTTCCACTCATTGTGCTTCAGCTTGAGGAACGCAGCAGACATTTCTTCACCCAGTGCTGTCTTGAGGGCCTTGTTCCGGTCGAAGGTACGTAATGCATCCAGCAGATTGAGAGGCAATTGTTTCGCACCGCGTACCTTGTGGCCTTCAGTGTACATGTTGATATCAAGGCGTTTGCCGGGATCAGCCTTCGCCCGTATACCGTCAATGCCTGCTGCTATGATGACCGCTTGCAGCAGGTACGGGTTTGCAGCGCCATCCGGCAGGCGGAGTTCAAAACGGCCCGGCCCCGGCACCCGCACCATGTGGGTACGGTTATTGGAGGTCCAGGTTACCGTGTTCGGTGCCCAGGTGGCACCGGAAGAGGTAACCGGCGCATTGATCCGCTTGTAGGAATTCACCGTCGGATTGGTGATCGCGCACATGGCAGTCGCGTGCTTTATTATACCTCCGAGGAAATTATAGCCATCCGATGACAGGCCCAATTCGTCCTTGTCATCTTCAAATACATTGTTTTTGCCCTTCTTGTCCCAGACTGAAATATGGGCATGGCAACCGTTTCCGGTCAGGCCTTCAAACGGCTTCGGCATGAAGGTTGCGCGTAAGCCGTGTTTCTCTGCAACCGACTTTACCATGAACTTGAAAAAGGAATGCTTGTCAGCGGTAGCCAATGCATCATCGAACTCAAAGTTCATTTCAAACTGGCCGTTCGCGTCTTCGTGGTCGTTCTGATAAGGCCCCCAGCCAAGCTCCAGCATGTAATCGCAGATTTCGGCAATCACATCATAACGGCGCATGACCGCCTGCTGGTCATAACAGGGTTTTTCGGCAATATCCTGGGGATCGGAAATCGCCGTACCATCCACATTGGTAAGGAAAAACTCGGCTTCAACCCCTGTCTTGACCCGCAAGCCTTCTGATGCAGCGTCAGCAATCATGCGTTTCAATGTATTGCGCGGCGCCTGATCAACAGGCTTGTCTTCCATCACACAATCCCCGGCAACCCAGGCGACCTCAGGCTTCCAGGGGAGCTGGATTACACTCGAAGGATCAGGCACGGCCAACATGTCCGGATGGGCCGGTGTCATATCAAGCCAGGTAGCAAAGCCAGCAAAGCCCGCGCCTTCCTCCTGCATGTCGGCAATTGCCGCCGCCGGAACCAGCTTGGCGCGTTGCCCACCGAACAGGTCCGTGAATGAAATCATGAAATATTTGACGCCTTTGTCCTTGGCGAATTTTGCGAGATCCTTGGCCATGTTTCCCTCCCTTTTTTCTTAATATCCCTGCCCCGGAATCCAGTTTGTACCGGATAGTGGAACCTGTGCCATTGCGGCCGCTTCTACTGTAACCGCAACCAGATCTTCCGGTTCAAGATTGCGCAGATCATTCTTGCCGCAGGCACGGGCAATTGTTTGTGCTTCCAGTGTCATCACTTTGAGATAGTTTGCAAGTCTTCTGCCTGCTGCAACCGGATCAAGCCGCTCCATCAGTTCCGGCTCCTGCGTCGTAATCCCTGCAGGGTCCTGACCTTCATGCCAGTCGTCGTATGCCCCGGCAGTTGAACCCAGTTTCCGGTACTCTTTTTCCCACTTGGGATCATTGTCACCGATCGCAATCATGGCGGCTGTACCAATAGACACGGCATCGGCTCCCAATGCCATGGCTTTCGCCACATCCGCACCATTTCGGATGCCTCCTGACAGAACAAGCTGTACTTCGCGATGAACCCCCAAATCCTGCAATGCCTGAACTGCCGGGCGAATGCAGGCAAGCGTTGGCTGCCCGACATGCTCGATAAACACTTCCTGCGTTGCAGCCGTTCCGCCCTGCATCCCGTCCAACACAACAACATCTGCCCCTGCTTTCACTGCAAGGGCTGTGTCGTAGTAAGGCCGCGAGCCAGCCACCTTGATATAGACCGGAACTTTCCAGCCTGTAATCTCCCGCAGTTCCAGTATCTTGATTTCAAGATCATCCGGCCCGGTCCAGTCCGGATGACGGCAGGCTGATCGCTGGTCAATGCCCTTTGGCAGGTTGCGCATTTCAGCAACCCGGTCAGAAATCTTCTGCCCCAGCAGCATGCCACCACCGCCGGGCTTTGCACCCTGGCCAATCACCACTTCGATCGCATCTGCCTTGCGCAGGTCATCCGGGTTCATGCCATAACGGGACGGTAAAAGCTGATAAACAAGTTTGTCAGACTGACCACGCTCTTCCGGTGTCATGCCCCCGTCACCCGTGGTTGTCGAGGTTCCGGCAGCAGATGCACCTCTGCCTAATGCCTCTTTTGCAGGACCAGAGAGCGCGCCAAAACTCATACCTGCTATTGTGATCGGAATGTCCAGATGGATCGGGTCCTTCGCGAAACGCGTTCCGAGCGAAACCTTTGTATTGCATGCGTCCCGGTAGCCCTCCAGCGGATAACGGGACATGGAAGCACCCAGAAAGAGGAGATCATCAAAGTTCGGGATGCGCCGCTTTGCGCCGCCACCGCGAATGTCATAAATCCCTGTTTGGGCGGCACGGCGTATTTCAGAGTTCGTGTACTCGTCAAAGGTAGCAGGAATGCGTGGATGAGTTGGAGGATTGGTCATTAATAGGCATCCACATTGTCGATGTTGAAATTGTAGAGTTTGCGCGCAGAACCATAGCGGCGGAAGTCCTGAGGCTTTGCGCCGGTTACTTCCCCGCGCTCAAGCAGGCTAGCCAGCAGTTCGAGATGTTCAGGCCGCATTTCCTTTTCAATACAGTCAGCCCCAAGCGATTTCACTTCGCCTTTCACGAATATCACCGCTTCATACAGGCTGTCGCCAAGCGCATCACCTGCATCGCCGCAAACCACAAGATTGCCTGACTGCGCCATGAACGCAGACATGTGGCCGATATTTCCGTGTACGATGATGTCGATACCCTTCATGGAAATCCCGCAACGGGATGACGCATTACCCTTGATGACGAGTGTACCGCCATGTCCAGTTGCCCCGGCATACTGGCTGGCATCACCCTCGATCACGACTTTCCCGGACATCATGTTTTCTGCAACACCGGGACCTGCTGAGCCGGAAATATTAACTGTCGCTTCCTTGTTCATGCCGCCGCAATAATATCCGGTCGAACCTTTGACGTTGACCGTAATCGGACCATCAAGACCGCAAGCAATGGCGTGGGCACCACGGGGATTGAGAATTTCCCACTCGGTTTGGTTCGATCCCTGGGATTGGGCCTGCAGGGTTTCATTCATTTCACGAAGCGTAGATTGAGAGAGGTCGATGGTTTCCATCTCAACGCTCCCAGAAATACACAGTGGCCGGTTCCGGTTCCCAGACCCTGGCCTGTTCGACACCTGGCAGATCAACAAGCGCACGGTATTCCGAACCGAATGCCACATACCGGTCTGTCTCGGCCAGAACAGC
>JBCCYR010000221.1:0-5127 GCA_039189355.1 Pseudomonadota bacterium | reverse complement strand
CTGAAAAGGGTCCAGTGTCACCTTGTTCTTGCCTGCGGTATAAACCCTGCGGTCAATGCCCAGTTTCTCAATTGCCTTGTCGAAGCCAAAGCTGGCGGACACAACACCGATGGACCCCACAATTGAAGTCTCGTCAACAAAGATTTCATCACCCGCAATGGCGAGCATGTAGCCCCCGGATGCGGCAACATCTTCAATAAAAACAAGGACTTGTTTCTCATATTTACTTGCAAGTTCTCGGATGCGTGTGAAAATCAGCCGGGATTGTACCGGGGAACCCCCGGGTGAGTTGATCGACAGTGCAACTGCCGGTGCCCGTTTTTCAGAAAATGCTTTTTCAAGTAATCCTGCGACACCTGCCAGTGCCAGGGTTCGGTTCAAGGGGCTGTTGCCGCCAGCAGCAATTGCGCCCGCAAGGCGAACTACCGGAATGGTAACGGATTTTTTGCCGAGTTTCCCGGGCAGGTATTTTCTGAAATTCATGTTTGCTCAGCTATCAATGTGAGTGTGTGTTCTGAGCACAGATGGTCCGAAAGAAATGACATTACAAGGGTGGATTTGCCAATTTGGTTTGCATGGCAGCATTTTAGCTGTTGAAACGGATGAAACCCTTGCCATCAAACACTTTTTGCGCTTCGGCGGTGAATGTGCCGTCAGCCTCGTGAACCACAAAACCCGGGGCGATTGTCATGGGAGCCCGGGAACCGCGCGTACCGCGAACAATAACCCGTTTTGCCGCTTCATCAGAACGGGAATGGATCGGCAGGATTTCAAGCCCCCCGAAACGCCCCTGCGCACATGCAAGTATGTCCCCGAGATTTTCGGTACGATAGATCAGGGTGATGGTTCCGCCCGGTTTTACCATTGAGGCAGCGGTTCTGAACCATGCGTCAACGCCGCCTTCGCCCAGCATGTAAGCCTCTGCTTTCAAAACATCGGGTGATGGCCGCAACGTTATCTGGTTGTATGGCGGGTTCATGATGACATGGGAGACACTTTCAGGCTTAAGCCCTGCCTTGAGGCGATCAGTGCCATTTGCCGTAATATCAGCCTCTACAACTGTAGCACGCTCGCGAAGAAAGGCATTTCCCTCCAGTTGCAGGGATTGATTGGCCATCATGACCATGTCCGGATTTTTCTCAACAGCAATCAAATCCAGTTCCGGGTTCAGATTGAGGGCAGCAAATCCCGCGACCCCGGCTCCACAGCCAAAATCTGCAACAATACCGTGCGCGTTCTCCTGCATTGCCGCAGCCAAAAGCAATGCATCCATGCCACTGCGATGGCCGCTTTTCTTGGGCTGCACCACCTTGAATGCACCAAAGTGAAATGCATCGGTAGATGTCTCCATGGATACGGTCTCCACGGGTTCGAATTCTGTATTTTGTACCTTGTTTAATTCCATAACGGAAAAACACTCCTTATGGCGCAGCCTTATCTGGAAGTTATTTCTTCCTTCAAACCAGCTGCCTCCAATAGTTGTGAAGCTTTGTACCAAGCGGTATCTACAACCATAATCCGTCTTGGAATGATGCCGATTGACCCTTCGAGAATACTCATGTTCTGGTCAAGAATGATGTAATCAATGTCGGCGTCGTTCAGTAAAGCTTCTATAAATGATATCGTTACAAGGTCATTGGTGGAAACAAGTTCTTTCATTTCGCCACAATAAACCTTCGTTAACACGTATCTAACAATGCAGATGCCGAATATGGAATCATAAACATTCACGTTGTGGTGAGCCATGTAAAGGCTCTACCTGCGCCAAAATTATCCTTGTGAATATGCTTTAAGCAACATATTTTCTTGCCGAAAGGCAGGAATTTCATGATAGCAAATGTTGTACCGATAAAAGATGACAGCCCGAAAGCCAGTATCAACGGGCTTTTGTCGCTTGTTCAGGAAGATATGCAGAGGGTTAATTCTCTCATCCTGTCCAAAACCGGATCGGAAGTTCAGATGATTCCGGAAGTTGCCAAACACCTGATTGACTCCGGTGGAAAACGGTTGCGCCCCATGATCACAATTGCCGCAGCCCAGATGTTTGGATATGAGGGCGAGGCGCATGTCACGCTTGCTGCAAGTGTTGAGTTCATGCATACGGCAACCTTGCTGCATGATGATGTGGTAGACGAAAGCGACATGCGCCGGGGCAAGCTTGCTGCAAGAATGCTTTGGGGAAATGAAGCAAGTGTTCTCGTCGGCGACTTTCTGCTCGGCCAGGCATTTCGCATGATGGTTGAAGTCGGGTCTCTCCCGGCTCTTGATGTGCTTTCACACGCTGCTACCGTGATCGCTGAGGGTGAAGTTCTTCAATTGGCCACGGCAAAAAATCTGGAGACAACGGAAGATGAATACCTTCAGGTAATCCGCTCCAAAACGGCGGCCTTGTTTGCTGCTGCTGCAGAGGTGGGTCCGATCATTGCGAATGAAAACAATGCTACTGTGAGTGCATTGCGGTCTTATGGCAACAATCTTGGCCTCGCTTTCCAGTTGATTGATGATGCACTGGATTATGGTGGAAGCGCTTCTGACCTGGGAAAAAATACCGGCGATGATTTCCGTGAAGGTAAGGTGACGTTGCCATTGCTTCTTGCCTACCGGCGCGGCAATAACGAGGAGCGTGACTTCTGGCGAAATGCAATTGTCGAGGGTAATTCCACCGATGAAGCACTGGCACATGCCATCAAGCTGCTGAAATCACACGATGCGATCAGCGATACTGTCGCAAGGGCACGTCACTATGTCGAGATCGCAAAGGATGCGCTTGGAACATTGCCTGAATCTGAACACAAAAACGCGCTTGTAGACGTTCTTGATTTCTGCGTAAGCCGTGCGCACTAAACAACAGTTCAAACTATCGTGTGCGGCTTTGTGGATTGTTAAAGTTCATGTCATATATCTTGATGAATGATTTGAACGTGCTGCATCCAGAAGGAAAAACGACCGCATGTTGAAAACGATTACCAGAGCTCTGAAAGTTTCAATTCTGTCGGCATTGATCGTGGTGGCCGGATCACTTGGCTTTGCAAGTGCCGATCTCGTCCAGACCGTCAAGGAGTCCGGTCTGTCAGGAAGTTTTCTTGCGTCACGAATTGCCATCAACGATCAGGATGATGATGCAGCGGTCAGTTTCCTTGAAAAGGCGGCAACCTTCGATCCTGACAATACAAAACTCAAGCAGGATCTGCTTGCTGCATTTGTCACCAATGGCCGGATTGATGATGCGGGAAAAATCGCACGCGAAATAGAAGGTGGTGGAAACAGAAACCTGATCGGGTTCGTCAAGGCAACCCAGGAACTTAAAAAGCGCTCATGGAACAAGGTTCCCAGTGCATTGAAAGATGTTGCAGGTGCTGATCTGGACAAGACCCTGCGTGAGATTACCCTTGCCTGGGCGTTGTCCGGTGAGCGTAAAACAGAAGATGCACTCGCGAAACTCAACGATCTTGATGGTCCTGAGTGGATTAAGGTCATGCGGGATTATCATACAGGCCTCGTTGCGGAAGCAGGTGGGAATAGTGACCTGGCTGCAGAAAAATTTCAGGCGGTGATTGATAACCGTGCGGTTATTTCCGTTCTGACCGAAACCTATATCCGGGCTATTGAAGCAAGGGTGCGCAACCGCAGCAAGGCAGGTGATCGTGAAGAAGCACTTGAAACCCTCGACTACGGCCAGACCTTGCTACCGGACCATGCACCTTTTGAAGTCTTGCGGGAAGCGTTGACGGACCAGCAAACACTTACGCCATTGCTGACATCACCTCAGGATGGCGTTGCAGAACTCTTTTACAACATATCGACTGCGCTACGTCGCGACGGCAGTGGCAGCTTTGCCAAGTCCTATCTTCAGCTTTCGAGTTATCTTTCACCTGAAAGCGACGTGATTACAGTTGCCCTTGCAGAATTGTATCTGCGCCAAAGCAATTTTGAAAAATCAAATGAGTTTTATGACCGGATCACCCAAGAGTCGCCATTCTACCGCATCAGCCAACTGGAACGTGCAAGCAATCTGTCACGTTTGGACAAGAAGGATGAAGCGATCGAAGGTTTGACGGCACTGATTGAGCAGCAACCCGATGACCTTGCCGGTTACATGGTTCTGGGTGACATCTACAATCGTGAAAAGCGCTACAGGGAAGCCGCCGAAACCTTTGACAAGGCTGTTACCATCATCGGCCTGCCCGAGACCCATCACTGGAATCTCTTTTTCCGTCGTGGCATTGCCTATGAACGCTTGAAAGAGTGGGAAAAGGCAGAACCGAATTTCAAGAAGTCACTCGAACTGTCCGCCAACCAGCCTGAGGTTCTGAATTACCTCGGTTATTCTTGGATTGATCAGGGCATCAATCTGGAGGAAGGCATGGAAATGATCCGCAAGGCGGTTGAGCTGCGGCCGCGCTCCGGCTTCATCGTGGATAGCCTCGGTTGGGCACATTACCGGCTTGGGGATTATGAGGAAGCGGTTCAGGAACTTGAGCGCGCTGTCCAGTTGATGCCGCAAGACCCCACCATCAATGATCATCTGGGTGATGCGTACTGGAAAGTCGGACGCAAGCTCGAAGCGACCTTCCAGTGGAAAATTGCGCTTGCCGCAAAAACACCACCTGACAATCCGGAACTGATTGAGAAGAAACTCGTGGAAGGATTGGTGGATGATGAGAAAGATGAGGCAAAGGCTGAGTAGCGTTTGATGATTGAACGCACTGCGCATGCCAAAATCAATCTTGCACTTCATGTGACCGGTCAAAGGGATGATGGCTATCATCTTCTCGATAGCCTGGTTGTGTTCACCGAGTTTGGAGACACGATCGAGGTCAGTGAACCACATCACCCTCACGGGCCTCTGGAAGTTTCAGTAGACGGTCCTTTTTCCGAAAACCTTTCGTGCGGATCAGGAAATCTCATATCGAGTGCGGCCTTGCTGTTGCTTGATGTCGTTAAGCGGGAAATTGGCAAACCCAGAGCCGCCAGAGTGAAGCTGACGAAAAATCTTCCACTCGCCAGTGGCATTGGCGGAGGGTCGGCCGATGCCGCCGCAACCTTGTTGGCACTTCATGAATTTTGGGGCATTGAAGTCGATCTCTTGCCCCTTGCCCGTATTCTGGGGGCGGACGTTCCCATGTG
>JBCCYR010000220.1:0-5181 GCA_039189355.1 Pseudomonadota bacterium | reverse complement strand
TGGACTTGCGAGGTGAAGGAAGTCAGGGGCGGCTTTATAACGTCCAGGCACAACTGAACGGAAACCAGACCCTGTTCACGGTCAAATCTAATGATGCCGGGACAGCTTTGGCATTCACCAACATCTATTCCCGAATGGAGGGTGGGCTGCTCGAGGCAAATCTTGTCCAGTCGGAAAACGGTCCATACCTCGGCCCGGTGAGGATACAGAATTTTACAGTCGTCAATGAACCAAAACTCAAAAGCATGGCTTCAAGTGTACGCCAACATATTCCACAAGACCGGGGAGAACGTTCCCGCATCATCCCGGATGGTGAGGATAAGAAGGTCACATTTCTTCTTGCGGATGCTGAAATTGAACGCGGCCAAGGATATTTCACGGTCAAGGATGCAATTGTAAGAAGTGCGACCATGGGCATTACTCTTAACGGAGCCGTCTATGATTCGAGGGATCGCATGAATATCACAGGCACATTCATGCCTGCTAACGCTGTTAACCTCGCCGTATCAAGCATACCGCTGCTTGGACAGCTTTTCTCAAACGGCAAGGATAATGGCCTCATCGGCGTCACTTACCAGTTGAAAGGACCGCGCGCCAACCCGGAACTGGTCGTCAATCCGCTATCGATTGTGACGCCGGGCGTGTTCAACAAGGTTTTCGAATTCCAGCAGTGACTATTCCGGCTTGATAAGGAAATGCTTTTTCTTGCCGAGCGAAAGCTTTACGACGCCATCATCGTTCAGTTGATCATTGGTGACGGTCATGCGCTCGTCTGAGACTGCCGCATCATTGATCTTGATTGCGCCACCCTTGACGTGACGACGCGCTTCGCCGTTTGAATTTGCCAATCCGGACTGAACGATCAACGACAACAACCCAATTCCTGTTTCAAGATCGGATTGTTTGACCGATACAGAGGGCAGGGTGTCCGCAGCCTGACCTTCTTCGAAGGTTTTACGGGCAGTCTCGGCAGCCTGTTCCGCAGCTTCGCGGCCATGGACCATGGCTGTTGCTTCGGTTGCCAGAACCTTTTTGGCTTCGTTGAGTTCTGCACCTTCCAGTGCCTCATAGCGTGCAATTTCATCAAGGCTGAGTGTTGTAAATAGACGCATGAAGCGACCGACATCCGCATCTTCCGCATTCCGCCAGTATTGCCAGTAATCGTAAACGGGGAGGTTTTCTTCGGAAAGCCATACGGCACCATCCGCAGTCTTGCCCATCTTGGCACCGGAAGAAGTGGTCAGAAGTGGCGTTGTCAGCGCGAAGAGATCGGGTGTTCCCATGCGGCGGCCAAGGTCAACACCCGAAACGATATTACCCCACTGGTCCGAGCCGCCCATCTGCAAACGGCAATCATAACGCCGTGCAAGTTCTGCAAAGTCATAGGCCTGCAGGCACATGTAATTGAATTCCAGAAACGACAGGTGCTGCTCACGCTCAAGACGCAGTTTGACGGAATCTCTTGCAAGCATCTGGTTCACGGAGAGATGCCGACCAACATCACGGAGAAACTCTACGTAATTCAGTGAAAGCAGCCAGTCAGCATTATCCGCCATGATGGCCTGGTTACCGTTGTCACCGAATTCCAGGAATTTGGAGAATACCTTTTTGATGCCGGATTTGTTCTGTTCAATCCGTTCTACCGTCAGCATCTGGCGGCTTTCGTCCTTTCCGGAAGGGTCGCCAACCATGGTCGTGCCGCCACCCATCAGGGCAATCGGGCGGTGACCGGTTTGCTGAAACCAGTAAAGGAGCATGATTTGTACAAGGCTTCCGGCATGAAGGCTGGAGGCCGTTGCGTCAAAGCCAATGTACGATGTCGCCATCTCCTTCGACAACAGATCATCAAGGCCGGTTTCATCTGAAATCTGGTGAATAAAGCCACGTTCGGAGAGGGTGCGCAGAAAATCGGATTTGAAGGCTGACATCGTTATAGATTACTTTTTCTGGATACTTGTTTGAGAATCTGGTGTGCTTTAGCAGGACGTTACAGAAATATCCACGCAGGAATTTCAATTTGACGGAAATCAAGACAGCCATTGGTCTGATGAGTGGTACCAGCATGGATGGTATCGACGTTGCACTGGTAAAGACAGACGGCGAGAAGTTTCTGGAACGTGGTCCAAACGGGTTTTTTCCATACAGCCCCGATGTGCGCAAACAGCTTCAACAATCCCTGATTGATGCACAGCAAATCAAGCAACGCGAAGAACGGCCGGGCAGTCTTTCCTCCGTGGATACCATGATAACGGAATTGCATGCCGAGGCGGTGGAAAAGTTCCTGGCAGAACAGCAAGTTTCCAACACGAATATCGATCTGATCGGGTTTCATGGTCAAACCGTTTTGCACAGGCCTGAAACAGGTCTGACTGTGCAGCTTGGAGATGGCGAACAGCTTGCGAAGGCCGCCGGAA
This sequence comes from Pseudomonadota bacterium, assembly GCA_039189355.1. Classification (GTDB taxonomy): domain Bacteria; phylum Pseudomonadota; class Alphaproteobacteria; order Rhizobiales; family Rhizobiaceae; genus JAALLB01. Next base: position 2,767 of record JBCCYR010000220.1, on the reverse strand, counting down.
TTGCCACGGTTTATGACATGCGGGCAAATGATATGAAGCATGGAGGGCAGGGTGCTCCACTTGTGCCGGTATATCATCAGGCTTTGGCGGAGAATTTGCCGGATGAGCGAGCCGAAGAACATCCGGTTGTATTCGTGAATATCGGCGGGATTTCAAACATCACATACGTGGGTAGTGAACTTATTGCCTTTGATTCAGGTCCCGGAAATGCCTTAATAGACCAATGGGTGCAGCAAAATGTTGGCATTTCCCATGATCAAGGTGGCATGATCGCGGCTGAGGGGAGGATCGATCAGGCTTTGGTTGATTCTTACATGGCTGATCCTTTTTTTGGCAAACCGGTGCCCAATTCTCTTGACCGCAATGACTTCCAGCTTCCGAAAGTAGACAAGGCAAGCGTGGAAACCGTGGCGCGCTCATTGGCACGGGTGACGGCTGAAGGAATTGTCAGGTCATTGGAACATTTCCCTGAAAAACCAGCACTTTGGATCATGTGCGGCGGCGGGCGGCATAATCCGTTTATCATGCAGGACTTGCAGGAACTGGTCGAAGAAAGCGGTGGTGAAGTCGTTTCCGCAGATGCCGTCGGCTTTGATGGAGACGCGATGGAAGCTGAGGCCTGGGCCTATCTGGCAGTACGTTCTGCAAGAGGGTTGCCGCTTACTTACCCCCAAACGACTGGGTGTGATGCACCGGTTACCGGTGGCAAAATTGTCAGTATGAAAACTTTATAACAGCGTTGTCATGGCCGGGAAATTTACTTACCGGCTTCATACAGGCTTATTTCTTCGGCAAGAATTTTGGTAAGCGGCGCGAGTTGTTTTTCGTAAACCCGCCACTTCTGCACGGATGTATCGTAAATATCCTGTCGAACCTGCCAGACGGAAGCAGTATTCACATCCCGCTTTGCCTTGCGGTTTGAAAGACAGGCATCATCCCATTCCTTATCAAGAAAGCCGATCAGTTCTCTGGCATGACGTTCCGTATCACTCACCATGTTCTCATATCGTACTTCGTGAGTCTTGAGTGGTAACACGTTTTTCCAGTGACGCATGAGCTTTGCGTATTCAATGTAGAATTTGCCCAAGGTCTCAAGCTGGTTTGCAAACGTGGTGTGGTATCCTCGCAACGGGTTCTTGAAGACAGATAGGCATGTATCCATCGGGTGGCGGCGTGAGTGAATGACCTTCGCTTTTGGAAATACGGCTGCAATCAAACCCAGTGCGCGGAAATTCTGGGGCATCTTGTCGACTTTCAGTTTCCCAGGCAATTTGTCGAAACCGTTTAACTGAATGTATTGCTGGCCGATGTTCCGGAAGCCGTCTGCTGGTGCTTTCTCAAGATTGTCGCGAACGTTCTCCAGCCGTTTTTCTACCGGGATATTGTCCGGGTTTGTCACGCCGAGTGCATGTAATTGACGTGTAAAGAATTCGAGTTCGCCAAAGTCTTCAATCTCGGGATGTGCTCCCAGAATGCTCTCGATCAGCGTAGTGCCTGATCTCGGCATGCCCAGAACGAAGACCTGGTCTTCCGAGGAATGTCCTTCGGGTATTTTTGTCAGAAAATCTTTGCCGAAAACAGCCGGGTATATTTGAAACTCGCCTGTTTCCAGCAAGCTGGCAGCCTGTTTGTCTATGGGCTGCAGGTCATTGGCTTTTTGAAAATATTCAAAAGCAGTTTCGTAATTGCCGCGTTTTTCGTGAATATTCCCGAGGGCAGCAGCAGTCATCGAGCGGTGGGTGTCATCCCGGAACCGATTGGGCGTGTCGGTCAAAGCTTGAGACAGCGTTTTTTCCAGTTCATCGACTTGCTCTGGAGAATTGTCGGGCAAGCTGGCCAGCATGTCGCCAACGGCTACAAGCCCTGACGGGTCCAGTTTCGAAATGGCAAGCAGTTCCGCTCTGGCTGAGACACTGTCCCCCATGCGCAAATAACATCTGGATCGCATGCCATGAATGCGGATTTTGTCACTAACGAGCGGTTCTGCCTTATCGAGCCTTTCAAGCGCTCGTTTCGTGTCTCCCAGTTCGAGATGGCAATTGGCAGCCATCAAAAGGGTTGCCGGGTCACGCGGATTACGTTGAAGCTTTTTTTGCAGGTACTTGAGCGCTTGCGCAGGATCGCCAATCCGGGAAGCATAAACGTAAGCCAGCGCTCCAAGGATAACTTCGCTACCCTTTGACAGTTTCAGCGCCTTTTCAAGATATTGAACTGCACCTTGCTGATTGCCCGCTTTAGACAATATCAGCCCTGCGGCGTACTGTATGGCAGGTTTTTTTGATTGCTGGCGGCTGGCATTCAGAACCTTTTGCAGTTCTGTTTGCAGCGCAAAAGGCGGGATAGCGTCCACCTGTTTCTGGATTTTCAGAAGTGCACCATTATCCAGAACAGGCTTTGCCATATTGTCTATGCCTAACGAAGCAGCATGGTTTCCTCGATGCCGCCCGGAATGATCCCGAGACGCTTGTCGAGGTAGGTTCCACACTCGTCAATCAGCTCTTCCTGATGTTCCGTGAAGAAGTGATTGGCACCTTCCATGGTATTCTGGGTGATCAGAATGCCTTTCTGGGCCTTTAACTTGTCGACAAGGCCCTGAACATCTTCGACCGGAGAAACGCGGTCTTCCGAGCCATGAATGATCAGACCCGATGCTGGACACGGAGCCAGAAACGAGAAATCATAGATGTTTGGTTGCGGCGCAATGGACATGAACCCCTCGATCTCCGGACGCCGCATCAGGAGTTGCATGCCAATCCAGGCCCCGAAG
>JBCCYR010000219.1:0-5187 GCA_039189355.1 Pseudomonadota bacterium | reverse complement strand
GTCAATTTTCTTTCGGTTTGTTCACCAGGGTTTATGTGAATAATCAGGCGTTTACGGTCAGGATCTGTTAATTAATAGGTCTTGACCCTAAAGTATTTGCAAGTTCTGGGAAAGTATTCACGATAATGTCGTGATGCGGGTTTGGCTCAGGGTCCGGAGGTCCTGCGGGACCCCATTCATCCGGACGGCGTACAAAAGCGGTTTTGAACCCCACCGCCTTGGCTGCATCAAGATCAAAGTTGTGACAGGCAACCATCAGGCATTCCGACACGTCCAGTTGCAACATGCGGGCGACTGTCTCGTAGCTTTCAGGCAGGATTTTGTATTTGCCAATTCCTTCGCAAGAAAAGACTGCATCCCATGAAAGACCATTCCTGCGGGCTGTATCCATGATGATGCGGTAGCTCAGGATCGTGAAGGAGCATACCATGTATTTTTCCCGCAGCTTCGGCAAAACAGCAGGAAAATCAGGCCAGCAGACAAAGTTGTGGGACGCTTCATAAGAGATTGCGTGAATGTCTTCTTCCGTAAACGGAAGATCAAACTCCTTGCAAAGTGCCTCAACAGTAAATCTGTGGGCGCCATCAAAATTGTAGGCGGGTGGTTCGTCCTTGCCGAGGTTGAGCATTGCTCCCAATGACCGCTTGCGCAACTCGTTGGTGATTACAGTCCAGTCCCGCTCAATGCCGTGTTTTTTCCCTGCTTGCTCAAAGGCAGTCTTGAAACCGGTATGCCAGTCCAGAATAGTGCCGCCTGTATCGAATGTGAGAGCCTTGATGGAGGATAGTGACATTGTGTGAACCTGCGTTTTGAATGCTTGACACACAATCGCGTTTCTTCATTGTAAATTCAAGCAGTTCTGACCCTGGACCATTCACATGAAAGTAACAGATCTCAAGACCTTTGTTGTCGGCAATCCTCCTCCCCATACAGGCGGGCGGTATTTCATATTCGTAAAACTGACGACCGACAGCAATGTGGTCGGCTATGGCGAGTGTTACGCAGCGACCTTCAGCCCGGACGTGATGGTTGCAGCAATCGAGGATGTGTTCCGCAGGTATCTCGAGGGCAATGACCCACATCATGTCGAAACGTTCTGGCGGCGCGCCTATTCCTCCGGTTTTTCCCAACGCCCGGATGTGACCATGATGGGCTGTGTCTCGGCGCTTGAAATGGCCTGCTGGGACATTATCGGCAAGGAGGCCGGCAAACCGGTATATGAATTGCTGGGCGGGCAGGTGCATGAAGGACTGCGCTCCTACACCTATCTGTACCCGCCGGATGACGAGAGTGTTTATCCGTCTGACCGCGATGGCGCGGAGAAAAATGTTTACAACGATCCGGAACTGGCAGCGCAGGCGGCCCTAAAGGCAGTTGATGAAGGATTTACGGCGATCAAGTTTGATCCGGCCGGGCCCTACACTGCTTTTGACGGTCACATGCCGCGCTTGGTCGACATCGATCTTTCCGCAAAAATGGTGGCGGCCGTTCGCGAGGCGGTCGGAACGCGGGCCGATATCCTGTTTGGCACCCATGGACAGTTTTCAACTTCCGGTGCCGTGAGGCTTGCAAAGGCAATCGAGCCTTATGATCCGCTCTGGTTTGAGGAACCCATCCCGCCGGACATGCCGGAAATGATGGGTCAGGTGGCGCGCAAAACATCGATCCCCGTTGCCACGGGTGAGCGGCTTTGTACGCGGTATGAGTTTGCCCGTGTCCTGCAGACCGGGGCCGCTTCCATTCTGCAGATGGATTTGGGCCGTTCAGGCGGCATACTGGATGCAAAGAAGACTGCCTCCATTGCAGAGACCTATCACGCGCATATTGCGCCGCATTGTTATTGCGGGCCGGTTGTCGGTGCCGCAAACGCAACGGTGGCGGCATGCAGTCCAAACTTTCTGGTGCTGGAATCCATCAAGAAATGGGATGGCTTCCACGGCGAACTTTTGAAAAAGCCGATCCGGTGGGAAGACGGTTATGTCATTCCGTCAAAAGAACCGGGGATTGGTGTTGAACTCAATGAGGAAGTTGCCGAAGCCCATCCATGGGACCCGCGTGGACCGCTGCACCTTGAAATGCTGCCTGACCCGCAGCGCTGGGAAGATTAGAACTGTTGGGTTCGCAGGCCAGTTACGGGATTACGGTTACTGTGACCGTAACCGGAATTCAGAATTTTCATGAAACAATTTTTAAAACAGGTTTTTATGAATCAATTCTCAACGAATTTTTCAAATATTTCCTTGTCGGGAAAGCCCTTTTCAATCAAACAGTATCCGACATTCTTATTGACAATGTCGTAAACAGAAAGAAGCCTAAGTAACATTGTTTTGCGGTCTTCAAGATGAGAGACAGAATCAATCAGGGTATTAAGTTTTCTTTCGTATGCCGCCACTTCCATAATCTGATCATCACGTATGCCTTGCTCAACTTTCAACTTGTTTTCCAACAATACCAGATCAAGATACTTTTCTGATACACCATCGTACTCACCGAAGTTCTCAACAATTGTGTTGACCGTTTGCTGCCCTTTGCACTCACATCCGGAAGGGGCATATTTTTCCATGAAAGTGTTGAGATTTGTTGCGGTGTCCGCATCAACATTCAGGAGCTCTTTTCGTATACTGCTGTCAAGTTTGATCATACAAAGTTTGGTTAGTTCGTCAGCCACGTCAGCCTGTGCAGTGGTGTCTGTAACATCATCCTTTGAGAGATAGAAGATGCTGGTTCCCATAACCAGAAGCGCCGCGCTAGTCGCAATTACAACAAGTTTCACTTTGACTATCCATTGAGTAATTTTATAAGTTCTGGTTCTTGAGGTTCATTTATCAATCTTAATAAAGCTAATATTGGTTAAATTAAAAATAATACTTTTCAAAACTTAGTTTAGGAAGACAAGCATACAATGCAGGTGGGTGTAATCTGCCCCAGTCTGCTGAAGGGTACCAGTTCACCGGTTGTGGCGGTGTGATTTAATCCTTCTTGATCCAGCCTCCCGACATTCTGCTCCCCATTGCCGGACCGGATGGGGAGTTCTTTATTGTGAACGCAACACTGGAAGCACTCGACTTGCCGCAGCGTTGGGAGGATTAAACCGCAGCGTTAACCAAGTTTATAGTGTTAACTCCACATTTTTCCTGAAATGAGTATGGTTACTGAAGTGTTAATTCTCTGGAATTCCTTTCTCACCGGGAAGTAGTAAAAAGTACAAAAGATTTGGTTTCAGAATGTCAGTTATAGAAGTTCTTTCCAAACCGGTTTCTTTACCTTGTGGAGCGGTTCTACTGAACCGCATCGCCAAGGCCGCGATGACGGAAGGGCTGTGTCCCGGCAAAAACGAGGCCAATGACCGGATCGTCAATCTGTATCGCAGATGGGGCAAGGGCGGGGCCGGGCTTCTGATCACGGGCAATGTTCTGGTTGACCGCTGGCATCTTGAGCGTGGTGGTAATCTGGCGATTGAGGGAGAGCAATCGGTTTCTGCGCTTGCAACCCTTTCAGAAATGGCCACCGTTGCAAAAGCCGGGGGTTCGCAAATCTGGATGCAGCTCAACCATGCGGGCCGGCAGACCCAGAAGATGATCAACCGGAATCCGAAAGCGCCATCGAACATCGGCTTGAAAATGGGCAATGGCCGCTTTGGCAAGCCAACCCCATTAACATCGGAAGAAATCGGACAGCTGATAGAAAAATTTGTGTATGCGGCTCAAGTTGCCCAAAAGACCGGTTTTGACGGAGTGCAGATACATGCAGCTCACGGCTATCTTTCGTCACAGTTTTTATCCGGCTTGTCCAACAAGCGGGAAGATGAATGGGGCGGCAGCCTTGCCAACCGCGCACGTTTTCTAATCGAAATTGTCCGCAGGACACGCGCAAGGGTGCCTGAACCATTTGCCGTTGCAGTCAAGCTCAACTCGGCCGATTTTCAGCGGGGCGGATTTTCAGAAGAAGACAGCATTACCGTTGCGGGCTGGCTTCAACAGGCAGGCTGCGATCTCATAGAAGTGTCCGGCGGTAACTACGAACAGCCGCGAATGATCAATTTTGACCGGAAGGATCCGCTTGGCCAAAAAAGCCAAGACAAGCGGCGGGAAAGTACAATCCGCAGGGAAGCATACTTTCTCGATTTTATTCCCAAACTGAAAGCAGCGGTCACAATACCGATAATGGTTACAGGGGGCTTTCGTACCGCAGCAGCCATGGCAGAGGCGATTGTGGCGGATGATGCGGATGTCATTGGCATAGGTCGGCCCATGGCCCTTGATCCGGAAGCGGCTGCCAAACTTCTTAGCGGAGAAATCGACCGGCTTGAGAGCAGGGATGATGATCTGGTTATCGGTTCCGGATTGTTCGGTCCCAAGTCACCCATTTCTTTTTTGCGTGACCTGAATGCCTGGGGGTCTCTCGGATGGTATTACGAGCATATCTATTCACTTGCTGACGGGAAGAAGCCTGATCGCAATCTCAGTCCCTTCAGGGCATTGCTTGCTTATGACCGGACCGAGAGCAGAACTGCCAGACAGGTTGTCAGGACGGATTCAACCAAACCTGAATAAGCCGGGCTTGCATGCACGCCTGCCATTCAACCTCTGTTTCAATTACGTAAATTACAGTAACCGTAATTGACGTAATTGAAATGCTGCCTGATCCGCAGCGTTGGGAGGATTAGAACCGCCTGGTTTGCTGGGTCAGTTTCGGGATTACGGTAAGGGTCACCGTAATGGGGGTAACTATCACTTTAATGAAACTCCATTCACAGTTTTCCCTGGAATACGACACCAACGGTTCTTGGTTCGCCGGAAAACGCAAATGTGTTAGCACCAATTGTTGCACCGCCCGACAAGTACTCTTCGTCGAAGAGGTTTCTTGCGTAGGCGAAAATTTCCCAGTTCTCTTCCCTGTGGCCGATACGAAGATTAACCAGAAAACGGCTGTCGTTTCGGATCGTATTGGCAGCATCGGAATACGAAGTGCCTGTGTAACTCACATCGCCGCTAACATAAGTTCCGTTGTCGAAATTGTAGGTAGCCCCGGCCGACGCCGTAAAATTCGGCGCATCGCGAAATTCATTGCCGGAAAAGTCATTACCGCCGTCTAGGAACTCAAGAAATTCCGTTTCGACATAAGCGGCAGAAGCGAACAAATCCAGATTATCGTCAGGACTCCACTTCGCATCGATCTCGGCACCAT
>JBCCYR010000218.1:0-5229 GCA_039189355.1 Pseudomonadota bacterium | reverse complement strand
TTTCTCTCGCTTGACCTCTATTGGGTCCTTTCCAAAATTCAGAAGAATCCGCGCGTTAGCGGCAAATTCCCTGGCTGTAGCAAGAGAAATACCCGTAGTATTTGCGGATCCCAACCCCATTTCACGCTGTCGGCCAGCAAACCGATACATAAATATCCACTTCCGGCTGCCGGTTTTGGAAATCGACAGATAAAGATTCCCCCCATCGGAGTAGCGTCCCGGATTCTGAAGGTTTGTGACTTGTTTGGCAGTTAGTCGATTGATTGCCCTGGTCATTGTATTTACTCAAACATCTCCTAGCCCTAGCAGTGGCCCCAGCAGAAGCATCGAACAACAGCTAACATGGGAAAACGACACAAAACGAAAAATATCACAAAAACCTATGAAAATCAACGTTTTCGGATCAACAATGAACAATTATAAACAGAAGAGACACACGAAAATGGCGGACAGACAGGGATTCGAACCCTGGAGACGGTTGCCCGCCTACACGCGTTCCAGGCGTGCGCCTTCGACCACTCGGCCACCTGTCCTTTGTACACCCGGCTGGAAAATACCGAGTGGGCCGAAGAGAAGCGCACGCCTCTCTAAAAGGAAGCCTTGCAAAGCAAGGTTGGGAGCCTTCGACCACTCAGCCACCTGTCCTAATAGCATCCGGTTGGAAACCCGGGTGGGTCAAAGAGAGGTATCACCTTCTCCTGAACAAACGCCCAGCAAAGCAGGGCAAGGTACCTTCGACCACTCGGCACCCATTCATTCAAGCCAGTCAATAAGCCTGAATCAGAATTGGCGCAATATACAAAGTTCAAAACCGCAATCAAGCACCCTGCACCATGAAATTGAACAATTTCACCCGGTTGCAAAGCGCGTGATCAGGTTCTATCTAAACTCTGCACAAGGAGGCAGGACATGATCAGGCTAGTGGCGAAAATTTTGGGCACGCTGTTTCTTGTGATGGCAGTCATCACTGCCGTTCTGGACCTGACCCGGACCATCGCCAACTCCGCCCTGACCATGACACCGCTTGGCAAGGAGTGGTTTGATTTTCATCTTGCAAGTCTCAACAATTTTCAGGTCGGCATACAACGTCACTTGGGGGCTCCATGGCTTTGGGATTTCTTGGTCAATTACATTTTATTGTTACCAAGCTGGGTTGTCTTTTTTGTTCTTGCCCTGATATTTTTATGGTTGGGACGCAGACCAGAGCGGCGCTGGCAGAAGCGTTTTGGCAGATAAGCAGAATGTATAACTCGAATTTAATCCGGAGGTTAATGACATGTTTCTGGCCCAGATGTTTGACCGAAAATTAAACAAGCCAAGTGCTTCGACGGCATTGCCCGGCCGTGCAGAGCCGATTGATTCCGGCACACATCACTTTGTATCGGGTATTGCGATGCATGGCCCCTATCCGGACGGTATGGAAACGGCAATGTTCGGCATGGGATGTTTCTGGGGAGTCGAACGCAAGTTCTGGCAAATCGACGGTGTTTACGTGACCGCTGTCGGATATGCAGCCGGCTATACACCCAATGCCACGTACAAGGAGGTCTGTTCAGGCATGACCGGGCACAATGAGGTTGTGCTGGTTGTTTATGATCCCCGGATTGTTTCCTATGAAATGCTGCTGAAAACATTCTGGGAAGAACATGATCCCACCCAGGGCAACCGCCAGGGAAATGATATCGGCACGCAGTACAGATCGGGGATTTATGTTTATTCTGATGTCCAGCGCATTGCTGCAACAGAATCAAAAGGGATTTTCCAGCAGCAACTTGAGAAGTCTGGTATCACAAGAACAATCACCACCGAGATTATCGATGCGCCGGAGTTTTATTTTGCCGAGGAATACCACCAGCAATATCTTGCCAAGAACCCCGCAGGCTATTGTGGCGTTGGCGGGACCGGTGTGTCCTGCCCGATCGGTACCGGTGTGACTGCCGGTTAATTCGGCCTCGGTGTCGGTACCGGTATTTTCAAGCCATCCAGACCAGCTTTCCGATTTGCTGAAGCCTCAATCGGCTTTCCTGCAAGCACCGCCTTTGCAGAATATTTGGGCAGCTTGATTTCCGGTGCGACAAAAGCTGCATCAATGGGTGTATGCGTGGCGGCCTGTAAACTTGGAGCCGTTGCAGAAAGTACTCCCCGACAGGCTTTCGGAAGATCTCTCAATGCAAGTTCACGACGCTTCCTTGGTAGTGTCTTGGACTTCGGTTTTTTCTTGTTCGGATTGAACTCCACATTGAACCACCAGTCGAGCGACCCGTCATTGCATCCCGTATTTGTTCCGGTTGAATTCTGACGCTTACAGTTTGGCGATCCTCTCGGGCACGCGATGCGAATGTGGAAATGATAATGATGGCCCCAGGTCGGCCGGATTTTGTTGAGCCATTTACGGTCTCCGCGCACCGTGTCACAAAGCTGCTTTTTCACCCCGGGATGAACCAGAACCCGCTCCACTTCCCGGAAGCTGGCGGCATGGTATAGCACCATTGTATGCGCCCGCGTCCAGCGTTTCTTGTCGACATAAACACTGCCCTGCTTGAGAACTGAAACTGCACTGGTGTTTTCTCTCTCCTGATAGGTCAGGCGGCGCGGCGGCATCGGGTTGAACCAGATGTCCGCATCAAGGCCCATCTGGTGTGAACGGTGGCCCGTGAGCATTGGGCCGCCACGGGGTTGGGAAATGTCACCTACCATCAACCCGTTCCAGCCATCTTCCTTGCCCTTGTATGAAAGCTCTTCGATGATCCGGATCAGGTCGGGATGTCCCCAGCGCCGATTGCGTGAAAGGCGCATTGCCTGCCAGTTGGGTCCGTCAACGGGAATGGCGACACCTCCGGCCAGACAGCCTTTTGTATAAAATCCGTGTGCGGCAGGCTGCAGTGCGGCAGGCAGAGGCTCGCCACCAAACAGTCTTTTAGCCGGAGTCTGGGAGAGCGCATCGGCAGACATGGTTGCCACAACAACGCCTGCACAAAACGTTTTCGCAACCGATAGCTTAAATGCTTTCCTAAACACAGCCTGCTCTCCAAATGAACAGAATCATCATTTGGAGATTATACAACCCTGCTCCTGCTTGCCTACTCACGATTTCAAGGGCTAATCAGCCCCGCAATGTGCCACCGGTTGCCTTTTCAACATTGGCAACAATTTTTGATGCTATGCCGGCAATATCATCATCCGTCAGGGTCTTGTCCTTCGGCTGAAGTGTCACTTCAATCGCAACCGACTTTTTGCCTTCGCCAAGAGATGCACCCTCAAAGATGTCGAATATACTGACAGCGGAAATCAGATTCTTGTCCGCTCCGGCCGCCGCGCGCATTAACGTGGAGGCGTCACAATTGCTGTCAACCACAAACGCGAAATCACGGTTGACAGCCTGAAGGTCAGACAAATCAAGTGGCGGTTTCGTCTTGGTGGCTTTCTTGCGGGGAGCAGGAATGGCATCTAGCATGATTTCAAACCCGCATACCGGTCCGGACACATCCAGTGTTTCCAGTGTCATCGGATGAATTTCGCCAAAGTGGCCAAGGATGACTTTCGGGCCAAGCTGGATGGTGCCACTGCGACCGGGGTGGAACCATTCTGGTCCGCCTGTCACAATCTGTACCTTGGAAGAATCCATACCTGCTGCTTCCAAAACAGCCAATGCATCAGCCTTGGCATCATAAACATCAACAGCATTTCCTGATTCACGCCAGTCACGACCAGAACCTGCCAGTTTTGCGGTTCCCTTTCGAATGCCACCTGCAGCGCGATGCTGGGTTTCCGGCGTATCGCCATGATAGATGCTCGCTACCTCGAAAATTGCGACATCACCGTTGCCACGGTCCTGGTTGCGCCCTGCAGCAGTAGTCAGTCCCGGCAGAAGCGATGGCCGCATGTCTGACATTTCAACGGAAATCGGATTGGCGAGCTTGCAGGCTTCACCGCCACCGCCAAATGCTTCTGCATGGGTTTCGGGAATGAATGCCCAGGTAACCGCCTCCAGCATACCGCGGGACGCAAGGGCACGGCGGGCATTGCGGGAACGGATTTGTCCGACAGTCAAAACCTTTGAACCGACTATCCCGGTTGAAGCGAGTGGCTGTGGTTCAATCTCGTTCACACCATGAATGCGCATGATCTCTTCAACAATGTCAGCCTTGCCGGATACATCGGGCCGCCAGGATGGCACCACTAATTGTACCGTCTCCCCGGTAGTATCACCCTTCGGCAGAAATATCAGCCGGCGTAGAATGTCGAGACTTTCTTCCTTGGAAATATCTAGGCCGGTAAGACGTTTGGTCTCGGAGAAAGGAAATTTGATTTCCTTGTAATGATGTCCGAAGTGACCAACAATCTCACCTTCCTTCGACGTGGGTTCACCAAGCACGACTTCCGTTTTACTCGGTGTGCCACCGCATAATTCCAGCACCATATGGGTGGCCAGTTCCACTCCAGCTCCGGTAAATTCCGGATCCACGCCACGCTCGAAACGATAGCGCGCATCTGTAATAATGCCGAGATCGCGGCCCGAACGAGCGATATTCAGCGGATCCCACAGGGCGGATTCGATTAGCACATCGGTTGTCTTTTCATCACAGCCGGAATGTTCTCCACCCATAATACCAGCGATGGATTCAACACCATTTTCGTCGGCAATGACGCAATTCTCCGGCCCGAGCTTATATTCCCGTTCATCAAGCGCCAGCACGGTTTCACCTTGGCGGGCTCGACGCACGGTCAGATTACCATTCACCTTTGCCGCATCAAAAACGTGCAGGGGGCGGCCGCGGTCAAAAGTTATATAATTGGTGATGTCCACAAGGGCGTTGATGGGCCGCAAACCGATTGCGAGCAATCGCTGCTGCAGCCATTTTGGTGAGGGGCCGTTATTGATGCCGCGCACCAGTCGCAGGGCAAAACCGGGGCATAGATTAGGCGCGTCCAGCACCACTTTCACAGGACATTCGCCTTCACCGTCAATCACCTCAACGCTTAAATCTTTCAATATACCTAACCCGGCAGCAGCCAGATCACGGGCAATACCAGCAACGCCAAGTGCGTCAGGACGGTTTGGTGTGATGCCTATCTCAATGACCGGATCATCAAGGCCTGCATATTCAGCAAAAGAACCGCCAACCGGTGTATCCTGGGGAAGATCAATAATGCCCTCATGGTCATCCGACATTTCAAGTTCGCGTTCCGAGCACATCATGCCATGGCTTTCGACACCCCGGATTTTGC
>JBCCYR010000217.1:0-5262 GCA_039189355.1 Pseudomonadota bacterium | reverse complement strand
TGATGATGCGCAAATGCCATCTGAACACATGCCCCGTTGGTATTGCGACACAGGATCCGGTTCTGCGAAAACGCTTCAAGGGCACGGCTGAGCATGTGATCAACTACTTCTTTTTCGTTGCGGAAGAAGTCCGCGCCATCATGGCCGAACTTGGGTTCACCAAACTGGATGAGTTGATCGGTGAAAGCGACATTCTTGAAAAAACCGACATGATTGAACACTGGAAGGGCAAGGGGCTGGATTTCTCACGCATTTTCCACAAACCGGAAGCACCAAAAGAAGCCATCTTCCAGACCGAACTTCAAAACCATCCAATCGAGCACATTCTGGATCGCAAACTGGTTGAACAGGCCAAACCGGCGCTTGAAAAGGGTGAAGCCGTTCAAATCGAAACCACGATTTCGAACGTGGACCGGTCAGCGGGTGCCATGCTTTCAGGCAAACTTGCTGAACTGCACGGTCATGAAGGCCTGCCGGACGATACGATTGCAGTTTCGCTGAAAGGCACTGCTGGACAAAGCTTCGGCGCATTCCTTGCCAAGGGTATTTCGTTTGATCTGCAGGGCGATGGCAATGATTATGTCGGCAAGGGTCTTTCCGGTGGGCGAATTGTGATTCGACCGGCGGAAGATGCAACCTTCCAGGCAGAAAGATCCATCATTGTCGGCAACACCGTTCTCTATGGCGCAATCTCGGGCGAATGCTATTTCCGTGGCATTGCCGGCGAGCGCTTCGCGGTCCGCAATTCAGGCGCAATTGCTGTTGTAGAAGGTGTTGGTGATCACGGCTGCGAATACATGACCGGTGGTGTGGTTGTCGTACTTGGTGGAACCGGGCGCAACTTTGCAGCGGGCATGTCCGGAGGCGTAGCCTATGTCATGGACCGCTCTGGAACCTTCGAAAAGCGTTGTAACATGGCAATGGTCGAACTGGAGCCTGTACCGGAAGAAGATGCGCTGCTCGAAAAACTGCACCACCATGGCGGTGACCTGGCACACAAGGGACGCGTGGACATCACATCCGACATGACGCGGTATGATGAGGAACGGCTTTATCAACTGATCACAAACCACATGCATTATACTGGCTCAACACGCGCCAAAACCATTCTCGATGACTGGGACAATTACCGCTCGCAGTTTGTGAAAGTAATGCCGGTGGAATACAGCCGCGCGCTCCGCGAAATGGAAGAGCGGCGCATGGGCAAGATAGCGGCGGAGTAAGGTATTATGGGCAAGGTAACAGGGTTTCTTGAGATCGACCGGCAGGTTCCGAAATACCGGCCTGCTTCTGACCGTGTACGGCATTTCAATGAATTCACGATTCCAATGTCGGATTCAGAGGTCGCCAAACAGGCTGCGCGCTGCATGGATTGCGGGATTCCCTATTGCCATGGGGATACCGGATGTCCGGTTCACAACCAGATTCCCGACTGGAACGATCTCATCTACAACAGGGACTGGGAAGAAGCCGTCCGCAACCTGCATTCAACCAACAATTTCCCGGAGTTTACAGGCCGCATATGCCCTGCCCCGTGCGAGGAAGCCTGCACGCTGAACCTTGAAGACGAGCCTGTAGCAATCAAGACGGTAGAACAGGCAATCGCTGACAAGGCCTATTCGCTTGGTCTGATCAGGCCAGAGCCTGCAAGCTTCAAGACCGGCAAGAAAGTCGCCATCGTCGGATCAGGCCCGGCAGGCCTTGCAGCGGCCCAGCAGCTTGCACGCGTCGGCCATGAAGTTCATGTTTACGAACGCGAAAGCCAGGCGGGTGGTTTGTTGCGCTACGGAATTCCCGATTTCAAGATGGAAAAGCATTATATCGATGTTCGCGTGCAACAAATGGAAGGCGAAGGCGTAACCTTCCATTACAACCAGAATGTGGGCGAAGACATCTCTGCCAATGAAATGATGGAAAATCACGACGCGGTTCTGATTTCAGCGGGCGCGGAAATTCCCCGCGAACCGGGCATACCGGGCCGTGAACTTGCTGGTGTTCATGATGCCATGCCGTTTCTGGTTCAGCAAAATCGCCGTGTGGGTGGCGAACCCATCAATAGTGCAGGCTGGCCATCAGAAGAAATCTGGGCCGCTGGCAAAAATATTGTTGTTGTTGGCGGCGGCGATACGGCTTCAGACTGCATCGGAACCTCGTTCCGTCAGGGTGCCGTAAACGTTACGCAACTTGATATCCGCCCTGAACCACCCGAGCGGGAAGACAAGATGATGGTTTGGCCTTACTGGGCAACCAAGATGCGAACCTCCTCTTCACAGGCTGAAGGAGCGAAGCGCGAATTCATGGCAGCAACGCTGGAATTCGTAGGCCGAAACGGAAAACTGACAGGCGTTCAGTGTATCCGTGTTGATGAAAAACGCCAGCCAATCGAAGGCACTGAGTTCATCATGAAGGCTGATCTTGCCTTCATCGCAATTGGTTTCGGTAGCCCGATCACGGAAACATTCATCAAACAACTCAGCCCGGAACTGCGCACCAGCAGGCGCGGTGATGTGTCGATTGATGCTGATGACAAGGATTACCGCACATCAGTCGAAGGCCTGTACGCGGCAGGAGACTGCCGCCGTGGCCAATCTCTGGTGGTGTGGGCAATTCGGGAAGGCAGGCAAGCCGCTCGCTCAATTGATCTTGATCTCATGGGCCAGACAAATCTGCCCAGATAGCCCCGATAACTCAATTTTGAGTTATTTGCCCGAATTCTGCCAGCTTGTTGTTTACCTTTTCCAGACTAGAATCCAGATAATTATTTGATTCGGGATCAATAGTGTTCGGGGAGGCAAAGGTGCGGAACTTTATCTCACACATGAAATTGGGCTTGATTGCAGCAGCAAGCATGCTGTTTGCATCCATGATGGTCACACAACCGGCGAATGCGGATGCAGGGTTCCAAAAGTGGATACGTGATTTTTACAGTGTTGCAGCCCAGAACGGCATCTCACGCCAAACCTACAATGCAGTGTTTGCAGGCATAACAGCGCCTGACCCGGAAGTGATAAAAGCTGCAAATTTCCAGCCGGAGTTCAAATCCAAGGTCTGGGACTACATGGACAACCGGATCACAAAATCAGCCATCGAAAAAGGCCTTGAGATGAAGGTCAAATACAAAAGATGGCTGGACATCATCGAACCAAAATTTGGCGTCGACCGGCATGTTTTGCTGGCGATCTGGTCCATGGAAACATCCTATGGCGCAGCGCTTGAACGGGATTCAGCCTTGAGAAGTGTTGCACGGTCGCTCGCTACACTGGCCTACCAGGACAAACGAAGACGAAAATTTGCCCGTACCCAGTTGATTGCAGCGATGAAGATTGTCCAGAATGGCGATGTTTCAGCAAAAGGGTTACGCGGTTCCTGGGCGGGAGCCATGGGCCATACCCAGTTTATTCCAACCAGCTATCAGACTTGGGCAGTGGACATTGATGGCGATGGCCGCCGCAACATTTGGGAATCGGTCCCGGATGCACTTGCTTCAGCTGCCAACCTGCTCAAAAAGAACGGCTGGCGCACCGGAAAAACCTGGGGTTATGAGGTTACGACACCGGCAGGCTTCAAGGTTGCCAATGTGGGCACAAAAAGCCGAACATTGGCACAATGGCGGAAACTTGGTGTAAAACGCGTTAGCGGGAGAGCGTTTCCACGCCCTTCAGAAAAGGCAAACATCAAGATACTGGCGGGCTCAAAAGGCCCTGCATTCCTGATGCTGAAAAACTTCTTTGTCTTGAAAAGCTACAACAATGCTGACAAATACGCGCTTGCTGTCGGTCATCTGGCTGATCAGTTGCGTGGCTTCGGACCGTTCGTCGTTGACTGGCCCCGTGGCTATACCCGCCTCAACGAGGAAGAAAGCAAGGAACTTCAGGTCCGCTTGAAGCGTCTTGGGTTTTATGATGGCGAGATTGACGGCAAGATTGGCGGCGGTTCCCGTTCCGCCATCAAGGCTTATCAAAAACGCGCAGGACTGGAGCAAACAGGCTATGCATCGAAGAAGGTTTTGGGTAAACTGAGAACGCAATAAGACTTCCGGGGTTAAAATGCCCTGAAACATCCCTATTTCAGTATTAGGTGTTGAAATAGTTGAAACCAAAGAGTTGCATCAATGTTGAGCCCCTTCAGATTTGCCCTGCTGTTTTTGATTGCAGTTGCGCTTGCAACGCCGCAAGTGCCGCTATTGGGTACAGTTCTTGGCGTTGAGCAGGCACAAGCACAACAAAAAAAACGCAAGTCGCTCTTTGATGTCCTTTTCAAGCGGCGGCAAAAGAAGAGAACCGAACGTTCTTCATCCAATAGACGCCAAAACCTGCGTGAGCTACCGGGTGTAAACATCAACAGGCGCACAACCTCAAACCGAAAAAAACGCAAACCGGCAGCACCGCCCAAACCAGCAGTCGTAGTCGTAAAAAAGGAAGACGCTGCAAAAATTCTGGTTGTTGGTGATTTCATGGCAGGCGGTCTTGCAAGTGGTCTTGAGCGTCTCTATGCCGGAAATGCCAATTTTGTGATTGTAAACCGCACCAATCCGGCATCCGGTATTGTAAGAGATGATGTCGTGGATTGGCCGGTCCGTGTTGCAAAGCTGATTGAGGAAGAAAAACCGATTGCGATTTTATCCCTCATCGGCATGAATGACCGCCAACAAATGCGCCTGCCAAACGGGCGGGTTGAAAAACTGTCTGACGCCTGGAAAACAGAATATGCAAAACGCGTAACCAGCATCGCCGCGTCAGGCCAGGCAGCAAAAATTCCGGTTATCTGGGTTGGACTGCCACCGGTTAATTCCAACCGCATGAATACAGACTACCTTGCATTCAACGAAACCTTCCGCTCGATCTCGGAATCAATTGGAGGATCGTTTGTTGATGTATGGGACGGATTCACCAATGCAGAAGGCAAGTTTGTGAGCGCCGGACCGGATATCAACGGACAAATCGTGCGGCTGCGCGGAGCAAAGGGAATTGGCATGACAAGGGCCGGAAAGGCAAAACTGGCGTTTTTCGCAGACAAGGAACTTAGGAGAATCGGGATCGTTGGCAATCCGGACGGTTTTCAATACGCAGCATTGGGCACCATCAATCCAAATTTTTCCCAACCCGGTGTTCCTGAGTATGATCCTGTTGGAACAGGAACAACCGTCGTGATTTCACTCGGCTCACCATCGCTTGATGGCGGTGACACTCTTGAAGGCGAAGAAGACTATCTCGATGCCAAAGAGGCAAAGGATAGCGTCAGTTTTGATCTGGTAGAAAACGG
>JBCCYR010000216.1:0-5270 GCA_039189355.1 Pseudomonadota bacterium | reverse complement strand
TTCACATCATGGCTGAACGCTTCCGCGTTACCAAAGCGGTTGGCGAGCTGAAAGCCAAACATGATTTTCCGCCTTCCGATCCGGAACGCGAAAAGAAACAGGTCAGGCGTTTGCGCGAACTTGCGGAAAGCTCAAACCTTGACCCCGATTTTGCAGAGAAGCTTCTGAATTTCATTATTTCGGAAGTCATACAGCATCACAAACAGGCCCGTGACGGGTCCTAACGCCATCGAACGAAATCCCAAGGAGTAACATTATGGCACTTAAACTGAGACTGGCCCGTGGCGGGTCAAAAAAACGTCCGTTCTATTCAATCGTCGTTGCTGACGTGCGCAGCCCGCGCGACGGCCGTTTCATTGAAAAACTCGGTACTTTCAACCCGCTACTGCCAAAAGACAGCGAACAGCGTATCGTCATGGACACGGACCGCGTACAGCACTGGCTGGGCCATGGCGCGAAGCCTACCGACAAGGTGCACCGTTTTCTTGACGAAGCGGGCATCCTGAAACGCGAGCCGCGCAACAACCCGAAGAAGGCCCTTCCGGGCAAAAAGGCGCAGGAACGCATTGAAGAGAAAAAGGCAAAAGAAGAGGAAGCCGCTGAAGCAGCCAAGGCTGCGGAAGAAGAGGCGAAGGCCGCGGCTGAAGCGCCAGCTGAAGAGGCGCCGGCAGAGGAAGCAGCTCCCGAGGCTGAAGCACCTGCAGAAGAAGAAACAAAAGCTGAATAATATCTTCAAGAAGCAAGTTCTGAAGGCGGCCACTGGCCGCCTTTTTTGTATCGGTGACAGTGACCAAATATTAACTCAATATTGGCATGCTCCTTGATGGTAGGGGTCCATCATGAACAATGAGCAGATACTAGGCTTGTTAAATCCGCTAATCGCACTTGTTTTTGCGATTACCTTTTTTGTTTTCTGGTCGAAATACAAGGACAGAAGCTACATCCTTGGCATCGCATTCGCTTACCTGATGCACGGAACAGGTTTTTTGATTTCGCATCTGGTTGCAGATGTGGATGGTCTTGTTCACGCTCTTGGCACCAATATTTTGTTTTCGCTTGGCACCATCTCTGTCATTTGGGCAGCCTGCTATCGCAAACAATTGGATGTTTCCCTCGGCTTATTGGGGCTGATCGCAATTTGCGCGACGAGTGCCTTGATATATGTGCAGATCAATCCGGTCGGTTTAAACGCAAGACTGTTCATTACCAATACGTCTTATGGATTCATGTTTGCGATTGGCGCTGCTTCCCTGTTTAGAAGCACTTCCGGTGGCGCAATCGAAAAGGTGCTCTTTGTGACGTTTGCACTAACTGCGTTGCAGTTCTGGATACGGCCTGTAATCACCATGGACCTTGCAGGATCGGTTGACCATACCGGCTATAGGGACTCGGTTTATTACTCCGTTCTCAATGTTACCATTGCATTGTTATCGCTCATGCTTGCAGTTTCCCTGATCGTGGCCTGCATGTCCGACATCATGAGCGACATTAGAAACCGGACAGAGAAGGACATGCTGACAGGCCTGAAAATTCGCCGCGTATTCGAGGACGACGCTGAAAAGCTTTTCAGCCAGCTGGAACATACGCCACTTCCTGTAAGCATGGTGCTGGCGGATATCGACCACTTCAAACAGGTGAACGACAATTACGGCCATCAGATTGGTGATAACGCCATCGCAGAGTTCGGAAAACTTCTGAAAGACATGTCACGCGAGGGCGATGTCTCCGGAAGGGTTGGCGGTGAAGAATTCTGCGTGTTGTTGTGGAACTCCAACCTTTCAGGCGCGCGTATTTTTGCAGAGAATATTCGCGCGATTTTCGCTCAAACAGAAATCAGGGGAATGCCGAACGGATATTTCCTGACTGCCAGCTTTGGTATCGCAGAAGTGCTCCCCGGCGAAAGTTATTGCGATCTTTTCAAGCGCGCTGACGCAGCATTATATGAAGCCAAAGGCTCGGGACGCGACCGTGTAAAATCTGCCGGGCCAGACTTCGGGAACGCTTTGGTAGCATAGACAATAACTGGCCTATCTTGATGCTTGGCTCTTTACACAGCCTTTTCGTTCCGCTTTGTAATCAGGAATGACCGGAACCAAAATCCTTCTTGCACAGATTGGTGCTGCCCACGGCATCAAGGGCGAAGTGCGCGTAAAACCGTTTGGCGAAACAGACATGCTGGACCAGTACGGCAAGCTGGAAACCGCAGAAGGACGAAAACTCAAGATTACCCGCATGCGGGCACAAAAGAACATGCTTATTGTCAAGTTCGAGGGTGTAAACTCCCGGGATGAAGCGGAAATATTGAATGGCGTGGAACTCTTTGTCGACCGGGCAAAACTGCCGGAACCGGATGAGGACGAGTTCTACATTTCCGATTTGATCGGCATGACCGCAATTGGGGAAGATGGCAATGGAATCGGTACCGTGAAGGACGTACCGAATTTCGGCGCGGGCGACATGCTGGAGATTGAACCGGCTGGCGGCGGAGCAACCTACTACCTGCCCTTCACGCAGGAAGTCGTGCCGGAAGTTGATTTTGATGCAGGCAATTTGAAAATAATTCCGCCTGTCGAAGTGAGTGAAAGAGACTAATTGAAGAGAATTCAATCTATTCAGAACTTTAATTTCAGTAGTTTTCCCCAACTACTAAAACAAAAAACCCACGCAAAAGGTATTGCGTGGGTTTGGAATCGGTTAAAAAGTTATCACCGTTGTCAGAACGGGACCCCGGGCTTCGATCAGGATGTAAACTCCTGGCTTAGTTCGCAGGCTCAGTAGGTTAGTGAGTCACTTTTGGGGGGTCGAATTCTTTTCGGCCCCTTTTTTATGCACATATGCATAAACTGATTTGGGGAATCTCGTCTACACTAAATTACAAAAATCATATTTTGCGTTTCGCGAACTCGTCTGCTTGTGGACGAAATTTGTAGAGGTTACATAACCTAATGACCTTCAAGACCTCCGTCATAACGCTCTACCCGGAAATGTTTCCCGGCCCTCTTGGCTTGTCTCTGGCAGGCAATGCGCTTGAGCGCGGAGACTGGGAACTTGAAACCATCCACTTGCGCGAATTCGGTGAAGGCAAGCACAAGCGGGTGGACGACACGCCGGCAGGCGGTGGCGCAGGCATGGTGTTGCGCGCCGACATCCTGGCCCATGCAATTGATAGTTTGGGAAATGATAACCGTCCCCGCCTCCTCATGTCTCCGCGCGGCAAGCCGCTTACGCAAGAAAAGGTCAGGGAACTTTCGAAAGGCGAGGGCGCCATCATCGTATGCGGGCGTTTCGAGGGCGTTGACCAGCGCGTGATTGATGCCCGCAATCTGGAAGAAGTGTCTGTCGGCGATTACATCCTTTCGGGCGGTGAGCCGGCTGCAATTGTGTTACTCGACGCAATTGTCCGCCTGCTGCCCGGCGTGATGGGCAACGATACCAGCGGGGAACATGAAAGTTTTGAAAACGGGCTGCTTGAGCACCCGCACTATACCAGACCCCAAGAGTGGGAAGGGCTGACCATCCCCGACGTGCTTACCAGCGGCAACCACAAGAAAATCGCCGGTTGGCAACAAGAACAGGCTGAAAAACTAACCAAGGAACGCCGACCGGATTTATTGAAAGATAAAGGAAACTCAAATGCTTCTTGATACCCCACTTTGTGATTTTGGCTGGAAAGCACCGGGCTTCACGCTGAAAGATCCGGATGGAAATGCATTCACCATGTCAGAGCATTTGGGAGGGAAAGGGTTGTTGATTGCCTTCATCTGCAATCATTGCCCTTACGTTGTCGCCATCGCCGAACGCTTGGCGCATGACACGGCGGAGCTGATGGATGAAGGCATCAATGTGCTTGCTGTGATGTCTAACGACTACACCTACGTGCCAAGCGACAGCCCGGAAAACATGAAGCGATTTGCACGTGAACACGGCTTCCGGTTTCCCTACCTGGTGGACGAGACCCAGGAAGTAGGCAAGGCCTATGACGCCGTGTGTACGCCGGATTTCTTTGGCCTGAATGCAAACGGTGAGCTGCAGTATCGCGGTCGCCTGGATGATGCCCGGATGGGCGATCCGTCAGGGCGAACACGCGAACTGGTCGATGCAATGCGCATGATTGCAGAAACCGGACAGGGGCCCAAACAACAATTGCCCAGCATGGGCTGTTCGATCAAATGGCGGTAAGAGACGGGACTTGATAAATTCCCCTCGACAAAAAAGCTGTTTTACCCTATAGACACGCAAAATTTCCGAAAATACGGAAAATTGCGTATCGGCATGGATTTGTATCCGGTCGGATTGGTCAATGCGGGTTGCCGCTAAACAGATACCGGTCCGTAGCCGCTCTGGCTTTTGAACAAGAACAATGCATCCGGCAAAGGCAGCCTTCGTTTGTCCCTGGCCTGATCTGAAAACCGAAAGTTTGGAACCATGAATATTATTGAACAGCTCGAAGCTGAAGAAACCGCCCGCATTTCCGAAAAGCGTGAACTTCCCGAATTCGAACCCGGTGACACCGTACGCGTCCAGGTCCGTGTTACCGAGGGTCAACGCACCCGTGTTCAGGCATATGAAGGTGTGTGTATTGCCCGGTCAGGCGGCGGCTTGAACGAAAGCTTCACAGTCCGCAAAATCTCTTACGGCGAAGGCGTGGAGCGTATCTTCCCGGTCTATTCTCCGCTGGTCGAAGGCGTGGAAGTTGTCCGCCGTGGTAAAGTTCGTCGCGCAAAACTCTACTACCTGCGCGACCGTCGCGGCAAATCTGCACGTATCTCCGAAAACACCGGAACACGCGCCAAGAAACTGAACGATGCCGAACGTCAGGCAATGCTGGACGAAAAGGCACGCATCGAAGCGGAAAAGATCGCTGCCGCTGAGGCACTGGCTGCAGAAAAAGCAGCTGAGGATGCAGCCGCTGCAGAGGCTGAGGCAAAGGCAGCAGCCGAAGCAAAAGCGGCTGAGGAAGCTGCAAATGCTGAAGTGCCTGCTGAGGAAACACCGGCAGAAGAAAACAAGTAATCAGGAATTATACTGGTTAAACGAGGCGGTTCATCTGAACCGCCTTTTTCAATTATCTAACTGCTTTTCAAGCTGTTTCAATTTTACAGGTAACTCGATTTTCTCATATTGTAACAACCATTCCTTATAGCGGTTGCTGTCATCTTCTTTTATTCCACGAATTGAGCCTCCCCAGAACGAACCCATAACCGAACTCAACATTAACGCGCCAATTGCAGTTAGAACAAAGTTGCGATTATATTCAGGCTTTTTTTGCT